>JANQUM010000467.1:801-12625 GCA_030731175.1 Spirosomataceae bacterium | reverse complement strand
TTCTTACTCTGATACGAAGTGAAGTAATCCAAACGCCGAGGAGCGTCCAGCCGATGATTGCGGGATAGAAAATCATTCGCATTCCGTTGTCCATGTCATAACTTCCAAACGCCGGATTGCCGCCGTTTCCGGGGTGAAGCGAATCTGTAAGTCGAGGTAAAATCCATACCAACGGCATGAAAGCCGCAAAGGCGAAAATATTATAAATTGCCGAAAGACGGGCTTTGCGTTGCTCGTCTTCAAACGAACTTCGTAGCACGAAATACGCGGCGTAAATGAGCATTCCAACTTCGGTTGCAATCAATTTCGGGTCTTGCGGCAGCGGCGAACCCCAGGCGTAATTTCCCCACAAAGCACCAGTTAAAAATCCCAAAACACCGTAGCCAATTGCAACATTGGCAAATTGCGACGAATAGACGTCGTTTTTAATATCGCCGCCACGCAAATACTTGATTGCGTAAACCACCGAGGCAATCAGCAATATCATCATCCCGAACCAAAGCGGCACGTGAAAATAAACGTTGCGGATGGTTTCGTTGAGAATAGCCAAACGTGGCACTTCGTTTATTAATCCGGCAATCAACACATAAATTAAAATCAGCACCGAAAGTGCTTTCCACCAATGTTTTATCATTTTTAGTAAAAAAGTCAGTTTGTTAAAAAATCAGCTCCGCCACAAATACGGGAATAATAAATAACTCAACGCAACCACGATGCCGTCTATCGCGACGATGGTTATAATCTCGTCGTAACTCACGTTTCTCGCCAATCCGTCCATCGCATTTTTTGATAAACGCATCAACATTAAGAGCATCGGCAGTAATATTGGAAAACTCAGAACAGCCATTAATGTTGCGGTATTATCCGCTTTTGATGCAATTCCGGCAATTATTGTTAGCGTTGCCGCAAAACCGATTGCTCCCAAAATTACGCTAAATAGGTACAGTGGCAAATCCTGAATCGGATTCCCCATCATTGTTGCGTAAATAATTAAACCAATTAATCCTAACACAATAAGCATCAGGGAGTTATAGGTTATTTTGGCAATAATTACGGCCTGCGGGTTCACGATGGTATAATAGTAAATTAGCCGCCCGCTGCGTTCTTGCGTGAAACTTTTAGTGATGGCGTTCACAGCCGTAAAGAGCAAAATTATCCAAAAAAGTGTGTTCCAGGTTATCGGTTCTATGTTAGCTACTTTGAGTTTAAAACTCATATAAACCACAAAAACAGTACTTATAACGTAAAGCAACATGCCGTTTAGGGCGTAGCGTTGCCGCCACTCCAGTAAAATATCCTTACTCAGTAATGCCCAAACTGATTTCATGCCGTAAAGTTACGGTTCAAACAAATGCAATACGTAGGATATTGGTCATATTTATTGATTTCGTTGGTTTTAGCAGTAATTTTACTTTTCAATACTTTTCACCCGCCCATCGCTATGAAATCCGCTTTAATTCGTTCAACTTTTGAAAATAAATTCAAACAATCACCCGAGATACTGGTCAACGCACCAGGCAGAATAAATTTAATTGGCGAACATACGGATTATAATGACGGCTTCGTGCTGCCCGCCGCAATTGATAAATCCATCGTTTTTGCAGTTGGAAAAAGAACCGACAATTTGCTAAAGTTCCACTCGGTTGATTTAGATGAAAGTTTTGAAATTCCGCTCGAAGATTTAAAAAAATCGGACAAAAGCTGGGCGAATTATCTAATTGGAGTCACAAAAGAATTAATTGACAATAATCACGAAATACCAACCGGCTTTGAATTAACTTTTGGCGGAGACATCCCGCTCGGTGCCGGGCTATCTTCCTCAGCAGCAGTAGCTTGCGGATTAGGATTTGCTTTAAACGAACTTTTCGATTTAAAACTCGATAGAAAAGATTTAGCCCTTATCGCTCAAAAGGCTGAACACAATTTCGCCGGAGTAAATTGTGGCATTATGGATATGTATGCTTCGCTTTTTGGCGTAGAAAACGAAGTTATTTTATTGGATTGTCGAGATATTCGTCACCGTTATTTCGCGTTTGATTTTCCCGACTACGCTATCGTTTTATGCAATACGGGCGTAAAGCATAACCTCGCTGATTCGGAATACAATACCCGCCGCAAAGAGTGCGAAGCGGGCGTTTATTTATTGCAGCAAATTAATCCCGAGATCAAAAGCTTGCGTGACGTTTCGGTTTCTTTTTTTGCCAAACACAGAACGAAACTTCCGTTATTAGAAATGAAACGATGCCGGTTTGTTGTGACAGAAATTGAACGGGTAGTGTGGGGTTGCGAAGCATTATCCCAAGGTGATTTACGGATGTTCGGGAGCTATATGTACCAAACCCATTGGGGACTTTCGGGCGATTACGAAGTGAGTTGCAAAGAACTCGATTTCCTCGTAAAAAATACCGAACAAAGCGAAGCCGTTCTTGGAAGCCGAATGATGGGCGGCGGCTTTGGCGGTTGTACCATTAATATTGTAAGAAAAGATGTTGTAAATGATTTCATCAAGAAACAAACAGCCGACTATAAAGAACAGTTTGACTTAAAATTAGATTGTTACGTCGTAAAACCATCTGATGGAGTGAAACTCGTATAGTACTTTTAATATCGTGATAGTAAATATTCCGTATAAATCGCGGACAGCACACTGCCAAAAACAAACCCAATGAATCGAAAAGAGAATATTCAACAACTCAAAACCGAAACTTTTGACATCTGCGTAATTGGCGGTGGTGCAAGCGGAGCCGGTGCGGCTCTTGAAGCAGCAACCCGTGGGCTTAAGGTAGCACTTATTGAGCGAAAAGACTTTTCAGCAGAAACCTCTTCTCGCTCCACAAAGCTGATTCACGGCGGGGTGAGGTATTTAGAACAAGCGTTCAAAAAGTTGGATTTCGGGCAGCTAAAACAAGTAAAGCACGGGTTAGAAGAACGAAAGTATGTCTTGCAAAATGCCCCACATTTGGCTCAGCCGCTGGCATTGATTACGCCAGTTTTCAGTGCGTTTGAGGCAATTTACTTCAGTGCCGGGCTTCTACTGTACGGCTTTTTTGCAAAAAACGATTCACTACCAAAAGCACAATGGTTAAATAAGAAGAAGACCTTTGAACGCATCCCGACGTTGAGCAAAACCGTTCACAGTTCGGTTATGTATTATGATGGGCAATTGGACGATGCCCGCTACTGCCTCGCCCTCGCTCACAGTGCCGACGAAGCCGGGGCAGCAACGCTAAATCACGCCGCAATCACTTCTTTCACTAAAGATCAAAGCGGAAAAATACTTTCAGCGACGGTTAAAAGTCAGCTTCCTGAAGAAAACGGATTAGAGATTGAGGTAAAAGCGAAGGTTTTTGTGAATTGTACGGGCCCGTTTTCTGATGCCGTCAGAATAATGGCAAATAGTGAGGAAAAAGCAAGAATTAGCCCTTCAAAAGGCGTTCATATATTAATTCCGAAAGAATTTTTGCCAGGGAAAGAAGCGATGTTAATTCCCAAAACTAAAGACGGACGAGTTGTTTTCGTGATTCCGTTTGAAAATAAAGTTATCATTGGTACAACGGATACGCCGTACTATCATTTGGAAAAAGAACCGATTTTAGAAAGTAGCGAAGTTGATTATTTATTGGAAACCATGCAGCCGTTTTTCAGTAAAATGCCCGAGCGAAAAGATATCCTTTCAGGTTTTGGTGGTTTGCGGCCGTTAATTACTGCAAAAGGAGCTAACCCAAACGACACCAAAAGTTTGTTGCGGGACCATGCAGTTGAAGTAGATGAAAAATCTGGATTGGTAAGTTTGCTCGGTGGAAAGTGGACAACTTACCGTTTGATGGGGCAAGACGTAATTGATGCCGCATGCAAAGAACTCAACGTGGAAGCTGAAAGCCAAACAAAAAATCACTTTTTAGTGGGCGGAAAAAATTACAATTCTGATAATTTCAAAAACTTAATGAATACCTACGCTTTGCCTGAAGATGTGGCAAAGCACATTTCTGAGAAGTACGGTGACCGTGCCGAAAAAGTACTCGCATTAACGCATTTCGACGAAAACTTAACCAAAAGATTGCATGCTGAGTATCCGTTTATTGCGGCAGAAGTTATTTACACGGTTCGGGAGGAAATGGCGGTTTCCTTGCGTGATTTCTTCGCCCGCCGGACTCGTTTTGAATTATTGAGTTGGAAAGCTACAAAGCAATCAATTCCGTCAGTTGCCGACTTAATGGCAGCTGAATTAGGCTGGACTAACGAACAAAAAACGACAAATATTAACACTTATTCAGGGATGATTTCTCATTTCCAAACTCAGGCAGGAGTGCAATAAACTGATTAGAATCAGAATTTTGATCAAACGTTTTTTGTTAAATTTGCGTTTCTATTTATAATTAATCTAAATAAATGATTTCGGAGAAAATTGCTACATCAAAGTTGTCAAAAGTTGCGTTCGGGCAATCAGCTCGAATTGAGTCTTTTAGTGATGACGAGCTGTCGCTTAAATTGTTGGAAATGGGCTGTTTACCGGGCGTAGTAGTCACCATAGACCACGTTGCACCATTCGGTTGCCCCGTTTGCATCCGTTTCAATAATAATAATCAATTGGCACTTCGCAAATCAGAAGCCGATACCATTACCGTTACGCTCGTATGAAAATTGCCTTAGTAGGAAACCCGAATTCGGGTAAATCTTCACTTTTTAATCAACTTACCGGGCTTCGTCAAAAAGTTGGAAATTTCCCGGGTGTTACCGTCGATAAAAAAAGCGGACAGTTCAAATTAGCTGATAATCAAGTATGTACGTTGATTGATTTTCCAGGAACGTACAGTATTCACCCTAAATCAGAAGACGAGCGGGTAGTTTTAGAAGTTTTTACGAACCCAGAGAGCGTAGATTATCCCGACCTTGCCATCGTAGTTGCTGATGCCTCAAATCTCAAACGAAGTTTACTTTTATTCGAGCAGATTAGCGATCTCAATATCCCGACGGTCGTAGCGTTAAACCAATTAGACACTGCTCAACAAAAACGTATAACACTCAATAGCAGCAAGTTATCCCGTATATTAGGCGTACCGGTGGTGGAAATAAATGCCCGAGAAAAAATCGGAATTGATGGATTAAAACTTGTCGTTGCCGAACAGTTAAAACACAAAAAGACCCACCAAAATCTTTCTTTTTTATCAGAAGAAGCAGAGGTTTTAGCAGATACCATCCGAAAAGAATTTTCGGTTTCAAATCGTTACGTAGCTTTATTACAGGCAATTCACAGCGACAAGCTGAGCTTTCTATCTCCCGAAAAAAAACGGCTACTACAAGAGAAAATCGGTAACTTCAACGGCAAAAAATTTCAGTCTGATGAAGTTATGAGTCGCTACGCAGACATTGCCGAAACGCTCGATGAAGTAGTAATCGAAGAAGAAGCTCCGCCGCAGACTTTGTCGCAAAAGTTAGACGACATTTTACTTCATCGCACGTTTGGCTACTTCATATTTGCAGCAATATTGTTGTTAATGTTTCAAGCGGTTTTTACGCTTGCCGAATACCCCATGGACTTCATTGATAGCTCATTTGGGTCAATGATTGAACTCTTGAAAGAACGCCTTCCCGAATCCCAATTGACCGATTTATTCACCGATGGTCTCTTAGCTGGAATAGCCGGCGTTGTGATTTTTATTCCGCAAATTGCCTTTCTTTTTGCGTTCATTGCCATCCTCGAAGAGTCAGGTTATATGGCACGAGTGGTAGTTTTAATGGATAAACTCATCCGTGGTTTTGGTCTCAGCGGCAGAAGCGTAGTTCCATTAATTTCAGGAATCGGCTGTGCAATTCCCGCAATAATGGCGGCAAGAACTATCGGAGGCTGGAAAGAACGCTTGATAACGATTATGGTCACGCCGCTGATGAGTTGTGCGGCACGACTGCCAATTTATACTATTTTAATAGCATTAGTAGTGCCAAACGAACCCGTTTTGGGCTTCTTCACTACGCAAGGATTTGCGTTGATGGGGCTATATTTAATTGGATTCATTTTCGCCTTGTTGTCAAGTTGGGTTATGAGTTTGTTGATGAAATCATCACACAGAAGCATGTTTGTAATGGAACTGCCAACCTACCAATTGCCCCGCTGGAGGTCCATTTTATTTACGATATACGAGAAAGTTCTGGCATTTGTTTGGGGAGCGGGAAAAGTAATCGTAGCCATTTCAATCGTATTATGGGTAATGGCGTCTTACGGCCCCGGCAACTCACTGCAAGAAGCAGAAGAGCGGGTAATTGCCGAAAACACTGAATTGCCCGAAGCTCAACTTGAAAACAAAATTGCCGCTGCAAAACTACAAAATTCGTATGCTGGAATGTTTGGAAAAATAATCGAACCGACCATCGCACCATTGGGCTACGACTGGAAAATCGGCATTGCACTTATTGCCTCGTTTGCAGCACGCGAAGTTTTCGTCGGTACGATATCCACCATTTACAGTATTGGAGCAGACGCCGAAGACCGAACGATAAAAGCACGTTTACGAAACGAGAAAAAACCAAACGGCGAACCCGTTTTTACGGTTGCAACATCCATGTCACTACTCGTTTTTTACGTCTTCGCCATGATGTGTATGAGTACACTGGCTGTGGTTTACCGAGAGACAAAAAGCTGGAAATGGCCTATAATACAATTCGTTTACATGACTGCCCTCGCCTATATTTCTGCTTGGGGCGTTTTTCAGTTTTTGAGCTGAGTTTAGGGTTTTACTGTCCGTGCAAATCCGTATTTTCTGCATCTCCGTAATTAAGTTAAGAAACAAATTCGCTCCAAAATTGGGCATTGGTTCTTGATTATTTTACATTTGAAATTCTAAGAAAAACTACAAAAATGGCTTCAATACTTGATTTAGTTGGCAACACGCCCCTCGTCGAACTCACAAGACTCAACCCCAACCCGAACGTCAAAATCTACGGAAAACTGGAAGGACATAATCCCGGTGGAAGCGTAAAAGACCGAGCGGCGTTAAATATGATTAAAAATGCTCTTGAAAGGGGTGAAATTTCTAAAAATATCACTTTGATTGAAGCTACAAGCGGAAATACGGGCATTGCCTTGGCAATGATTGCTCGCCTTTATGGTATTCCTATTGAACTGGTAATGCCAGAAAACTCAACCAAAGAAAGGCTTTTAACAATGCAAGCATTCGGGGCGAAAGTGACGTTGCTTGATGGCATTGAAGCTTGTCGTGATTACGCCGATTCACAATCTGAAAAACCTGAATACCATAAATTAGATCAGTTCGCGAACGAAGATAATTACCTTGCCCATTACAAAACTACAGGTCCGGAAATTTGGCGAGACACCAACCACAAGGTTACACATTTTGTAAGCTCAATGGGAACAACCGGGACGATTATGGGAACGTCAATGTACCTAAAAGAGCAAAATCCCGACGTGCAAATCATTGGTTGTCAGCCGACTGACGGCTCGTCAATTCCGGGAATAAGACGTTGGCCGAAAGAATATTTGCCCAAAATATTTGACGCTTCTCGCGTTGATCGGGTTTTTGATGTTTCGGAAGATGAAGCCAAAATAATGGCTCGAAAACTCGCCAACGAAGAAGCAATTTTTTCGGGAATGAGCAGCGGCGGGGCGGCAACCGTGGCAATCAAACTTGCCGAAGAATTAGAAAGCGGCGTAATCGTTTTTATCGTCTGCGATAGAGGAGATAGGTATTTGAGCAGCGGGATTTTTGGTTGATTTTTAATAGATTTGAGTGTACAAAACCTGAAACTCAAAACCAAAAAACTCAGTAACTCAGTAACCCCCAAAACTATGTTTGTAGGACATTACGCTGCCGCCTTTGCTTTAAAAGGAAAAGTAAAAGACACTTCCCTCGGAATGCTCTTTATTGCTACGCAATTCGTTGACATTCTCTTTTTCCCATTTGTAGTTTACGGCATCGAAAAAATGCGATTTGTGGAAGGCTTTACCGCCGTAAATGATTTCGATATGTACTTTTATCCGTTCACTCACGGGCTGCTCGGCTCGGTAGTTTGGGCGGCAATTTTTTACGCAATTTATTATTTTGCTGTCGCGAAAGGCAACGTAAACCGCAAAGCAATTGCTTTGGCTATGGCGTTGGGTGTGTTATCGCATTGGTTTGCTGATTTGGTTGTTCACACACCAGATTTACCTATTATTAACGGTGAACCAAAACTTGGCTTCGGGTTGTGGCACAGCAAAGAAATGACCTTTGCCGTGGAGGCAATTTTCCTGATTGCAGGCTTAGTGTATTATTTAAAAAACACAACAGCGGTTTCTAAAATTGGAAACTACGCCGCAAGCGGATTTTTTGGCTTTATGCTATTGGTAAACTATTTAAACCTGTACGTTTTACCGAAAAATGATGACCTTAATTCCTTAACAATTTCGGCGTTAGCATCGTTTTTTATCTTTGCAGGAATAGCCCACTGGGTTGAGAAAAAACGGGTTTAATTTCGTAAATTATCTACCATTCCCTAAAAGACTATTTGTTAAAATTATGCAATACAGAAGATTTGGAAAGACAGACTGGCAAGTTTCAGAAATTGGCTACGGAATGTGGGGACTCGCCGGATGGACGGGTTCGGACATCGAGCAAGTTAATAAGTCGTTGGATATGGCGGTTGAACTTGGCGATAACTTCTTCGATACCGCTTGGGGCTACGCCGAAGGACTCTCGGAGCAAATTTTGGGCAAATTGATTAAACGTTTTCCAGAAAAAAAACTATACGCTGCTACTAAAATTCCACCGATGAATTTTACTTGGCCGTCGCAAGCTCATTTTAAAATCGAGGATGTTTTTCCCGCGAAACATATTCGTGAATACACGGAAAAGAGCCTTAAAAACTTGAACGTTGATTGCATTGATTTAATGCAATTTCACGTTTGGGAAGACGCTTGGGCAGATAAAGACGAATGGAAAGAAGTCATTCAGCAGCTCACCAAAGAAGGCAAAGTGCAACACTGGGGTATTTCAATCAACCGTTGGGAGCCAAATAATGCGTTGGAAACCGTCAAAACGGATATGATTTCGGCGGTGCAGGTGATTTATAATATTTTCGATCAAAATCCGGAGGATGAATTATTCCCGTTGTGTAAAAAACATGATGTTGGAATTATTGCTCGTGTGCCTTTTGACGAAGGAACATTGACAGGAACTTTCACAAAAGAAACCACTTTCCCGAAAGAGGATTGGCGAAGCACGTATTTCGTTCCCGAAAACCTTAATTCGAGCGTTGAACACGCCGATGCGTTAAAATCGCTACTTTCTGACGAAATGAAAATGCCCGAAATGGCGTTGCGTTTCATATTATCAAACCTAGACGTGAGCACAATAATCCCGGGAATGCGAAGTCTTCCGCATGTAAAATCAAACATCGCAACAAGTGACGGACGCGGCTTGCCGAAAGATTTACTCGATAAACTGAAAAGTCACCGCTGGGATCGTAAACCAACCGAATGGAGTCAGTGATCAATTGTGAAGTTTTAAATTAGCGAATGAAAATTCGTTTATTCGTGACAAAAAAATGAAAACTAAAACAACATATTATCTAATTACCGCCGCCGTGATTTTTGCGGGGGCAATTGCGTACGCGTTGTTTAACAATAATCCGTTTGCTGAGAAAGAAGTCATTGTTCCGCTGACTGAGAGCTGGGAGAAGGCAATTCCGAATCAGGAAGTTCCGGCGGGATTAGTAGATTTGAAAGCTGAGAACTGCGGTACTTGCCACCAAGAACATTACGAAGAATGGCAGTATTCTACGCATTCACACGCCTGGACGGACAAGCAGTTTCAAGCAGAATTATCCAAAGATTCAAGTCCGTTTTTGTGCATTAATTGTCATATTCCGTTACAAAATCAACAGGAGTTTATCGTTACTGGGTTAGTAAACGGTGATATTTATCGACCAGTAAAAGAGGTAAATCCGAAATTTGACAAAAAACTTCAAATGGAGGGAATCAATTGCTCTTCTTGCCACGTCAGAGACGGACATATTATCGGAGCTTTTGAAACCGATTTAGCTCCGCACCCCGTGAAGGTTGATCCATTGCATTTATCGTCCGAAAAACTTTGCATTTCGTGCCACAACGCCAACGCCGTGGTTACGCCAACACTTGCCTGTACTTTTGAAACGGGCGACGAGTGGAAAGCAAGCAAATATTACGAAAAACAAGATTGCGTAAGTTGCCACATGCCCGAAGTAGAACGCTCATTAGTAGCGGGTTACCCGAAAAGAAAAAGCCACCGCCATTGGTTTGCAGGTTCGGGAATTCCGAAAGAGAAAGGAGCAAAAACCAAGGTGATGAATGGGTTAGAGTTTTACCCTGAATTACCGCAGAAAATCGTAAAATTCACTGATTCCTTACATTACGCTATTTCACTAAAAAACGAATACGCCGGACACCGAATGCCTTCGGGAGATCCTGAAAGATTTGTGCTGATAAATTTTAAATTGAGAGATTCTAAAAATAAACTAATTGCCGAAGATACGGGACGAATTGGTGAAAAATGGCAATGGTATCCAACGGCTAAAAAGCTATCAGATAACAACTTATACCCGGAAGAAACTCGCAAGTTCAAATTTGCCCATTTACCCAAAGAAAAAGGTAAATATAAACTGGAGGTTGAAGTTACCAAACACCGCATGGATGATGCCACGGCGGCTTATAACAAGTTAGATGATTCGTACCCGCTGTTTATTTCAATTTTTAAGAAAGATTACGAGTTTGAGGTGAAGTAACTTTCAGCCCTTAATCGGCTAAAGAGGGCTTATACTATTTATTTAGAAAGCTTCCCCAAGCGTAGCATACAGATTTCCTTTCTCATAAGGCGAAAAACCGTAGTCAATTCTGAGATTGAGGTGTTTTTTCGTGGCAATTCTTAGCCCGCCACCGTAAGTAAACTTGGGTTTTCCAAGTCGAAGGAGTTGGTTTTCGTCACCCATCCATCCCACCGCCCCAAAACCAACTAAACCGATAAATCGCCAAACTTCGTACCGGGCTTCTGCTTGTACAATTGCAGCGTTTTTATCTCTAAAATAGCCTTCGTAAAGTCCCCGCATTTGTTTCGCACCACCAATAAACGAAAGTTGACTAAACGGAACTTCGTCTCCGATGATAAAACTT
Organism: Spirosomataceae bacterium; assembly: GCA_030731175.1. GTDB lineage: Bacteria > Bacteroidota > Bacteroidia > Cytophagales > Spirosomataceae > JANQUM01. Next base: position 1,488 of record JANQUM010000467.1, on the reverse strand, counting down.
GTAACGTAATTTGTGGCAAGAACGAACTTATCAGATAGTGATTTATAATGAGCTATATCAGCGTAAATTCGGGTAAACTCACGGTCAGCACCAAAAATTTTGGACGTTGGTAAAATATAGGCTTCGCCGAAAACCCCTTTCCGAGGGTAAAAAACGTCGTCTCGCGTATCCCGCAAAACCGATACGCCAAGACTTGACGTTCTGCTAAAATCACTTCCCGCAATCTTTCCCGACGCAAGTTCGCCACTTTCAACCGTTTTTGTTACGTCGTAACTTTCGTACTGATACCTAACACCCACGTAATTATTTCTTCCAACCTGTCTTGCTCCAAGTAACTTTATACGAGGAAAAGTGACATCAAATATCTCTTGCGGAATCCGATTTTCCCCGATTCCGTAGTAGAAATAGTTGTATCTATACCAGCCAACGTCGCCGTTTAGGTACCATTTATTATTTCCGAAGAAAACATTGAACGGAAAGAATACGAGGATCTGCTTATTTTGGGTGTAAGTTACGCCAAATGAAGCTTGCGAAGGCTTCGCTCCGACCGAATCTTTCCCGAACGAAAACGTAGAAACCGCAATTACGCCACCACCGAAGCCAGTTTCTGGAAAACTAAAAACTACGGGTAAAGCAATGAGGCTTTTATCCCGCAAAAAATGTGTGGTATCTGCAACTTGCGTTGTA
>JANQUM010000467.1:0-791 GCA_030731175.1 Spirosomataceae bacterium | reverse complement strand
AAGCCCCTCGAACTTGGAGCTTTTTTGCTTTACGAAAAGTATTTTCACTCGCCTTTTGTGGTGGCGGGACGATACGGCTGAAACGGTATTTTCAATAAATTTCCGATATTATCGTTTTCAGCGGCATCCATGTGCGTATCTATTCCGTACACCATTTCTTCTCTCGGCATGGTCATAAATGTTCCGAAAAGTCTGTCCCAGACTGAGAAAATATTTCCAAAATTCGAGTCGGTGTAAGGTAATACATAATGGTGGTGCACCTTGTGCATATCTGGCGAAACAATAAACCAGCTTATTGCTCGATCCACTGATTTTGGCAACGTAATATTGGCGTGATTAAACTGCGATAAAACCACTGAAATTGACTGGTACATAAATACAAGCCACATCGGGGTTCCGATAAGTAACACGCCAATTGTGGTAAATACGAAGCGAAAGACGCTTTCACCCGGGTGGTGACGGTTCGCCGAAGTAGTGTCAACGTTCGTATCAGAATGATGAATCAAATGAAATTTCCACATCCAAGTAACCCGGTGTTCCGTCCAATGCACTAAGTAAGCCCCAATCAAATCAAGCAATAATAAACCCAGAATCATGTACATCCAAAGAGGCATTTCGGGTAGCCATTGTAAAATTCCGAAGTTATTGGCAATTGCCCAGTCGGCTGAAAGCAACAGAATAAACGCCATTACGAAATTTACAACGATAGACGTAAACGTAAAGAAGATATTTACGCCCGCGTGTTTCCACTTATTATATTTAAACTTGAACAAAGGAACAGCTCCTTCCAC
>JANQUM010000466.1 GCA_030731175.1 Spirosomataceae bacterium | reverse complement strand
ATGTCAGTACTCGTATTTATAGAATTAGCAGACGGCGAAATCAAGAAGTCGTCATTAGAAGCTCTTTATTACGGAGCAAAAGTTGCCGAAATGTCGGGCGGTTCAGCCACAGCGTTAGCCATCGGCGAAGCATCAGAAGGTGAGTTAGCAAAAGCCGGAAACTACGGCGTTTCTAAAGTACTTCATGCCAACGACGGGCGTTTGAGGCAGCCAAATATCATGGCTTATTCAAAAGCTTTAATTGAAGCAACGCAACAATTGGGGGCTAAGATTATCGTGACCGCAAAGTCTTCTTTAGCAGATCCGGTAACGGCTCGTGTTGCCGGAGCGTTGAAAGCCGGGGTTGTTGGAAACGTAGTTGAATTGCCAGATATGTCAGACGGCTTCAAAGTAAAACGCAGCATCTTTACTGGAAAAGCATTTGCTGAAACCGTTGTATCAAGCGACATTAAAATTTTAGCGATAAAAAAGAACGCCGTTGCTCCAGAAATAAGCGATGCAACTGCCACGGTAGAAGTATTCAGCCCATCGTTAGACGATAGCAGTTTCGTAGCAAAAGTAACCGATACCGTGAAAGCAACAGGTGATATTTTATTGCCAGAAGCAGATTTAGTGGTCTCAGGCGGACGCGGCTTCAAAGGCCCTGAAAACTGGCAGCCCCTATTAGATTTAGCAACTGCGTTGGGTGCAGCTACGGCTTGCTCAAAACCAGTTTCTGACTTGGATTGGAGACCTCACCACGAACACGTTGGACAAACGGGCGTAAAAGTTGCTCCGAACCTTTACATTGCTTGCGGTATTTCGGGAGCAATTCAGCATTTAGCCGGAGTAAATAGCTCGAAAGTAATCGTGGTAATTAACAAAGACCCAGAAGCACCTTTCTTCAAAGCCGCTGACTACGGAATAGTTGGTGACGTGTTTGACGTACTTCCTAAACTGACCGCAGCCGTTAAGGCGGGTTAATTTCAGAATTTGAGATTATATTTAAAGAAAGAGCGATTCCGCAAATGCTGAATCGCTCTTTTGTATTTAGGATAAGCGAAAACTCGTAACTAATCTTACGAATGCTGATATGCTTTCACCGTTTCGATAAAGCATTTTACTTTATCGGGATCAGTATCAGGATAAACGCCGTGCCCGAGGTTGGCAATATGGTATTGCGAGCCGAAACTCTTTAGCATTTTCTTGGTATGACTTTCTATGCTACGATTTGAACCGTACAATACGCACGGGTCGAGGTTTCCTTGTAAAGTTTTGTTTTTAATCATCCTCCGAGATTCCCGAATGTCCATATTCCAGTCTAAGCCCACAACTTGACAGTCTAATTTCCCAATATCTTTTCTCGCAAAATAAGCACCTTTCGCAAAAACCGTAACTGGCGTTTCGGTGATGGCGTCGCAAATTTGTTTGATGTAGGGTAACGAAAACGTTTTATATTGTTGCGGGGATAAAATTCCCGCCCACGAATCAAAGACTTGCACCAAATCTGCACCGTGATTAATCTGAGCTTTGAGGTAGGAAATTGTGCTATCAGTAATTTTTTGCAGAAGTGTGTGAGCTAAGGCAGGTTGCGTATAAAGCATTTTCTTTGCTTTTGAGAAGGTTTTTGAACCCTGACCTTCCACCATATAACAAAGAATGGTGAACGGTGCTCCGGCAAAGCCAATCAGCGGCACACGGCCATTTAATTCACGCTTTACAATATCAATTGCTTCGAGAACGTACCCTAAGTCGGTTTCGGGATCCGCAATTTTTAAATTGTCAATGTCTTGTTTTGATTGTACTACTTTCGGGAATAGCGGGCCTTTCTTTTCTACCATTTCGTAGGGCAATCCCATTGCTTCGGGAATTACTAAAATATCGGAGAAAATGATGGCAGCATCCACGCCTAAAATATCAACAGGCTGAATGGTTACTTCCGCCGCCATTTCAGGTGTTTTTGCTAATGTTATAAAGTCACCAGCTTGTTTTCGCACGGCACGGTATTCGGGAAGAATCCGACCTGCTTGTCGCATCAACCAAACAGGAGTTCGTTCTGTTATCTCGCCTTTGGCGGTTCGTAAAAATAAATCGTTTTGTAATTTCATGTGGCAAAATTACGACAACAATTCTTTATTTCAAGTTAGAAAACGAACGTAATATTTTAGGCTTTACATCGAAACGTACGCCTGAGATTGATTAGCGGGCTGGCTTAGTTTTTCACGTAAATTATTTGCGGGAAAAAAGCCTTTAAATTCGTCAATGTATTTCCCTTTACTATCTAAGGTAATTATTGTGGGGAAACTTTCTACTCCAAAGCGATTGGCTATTTCCATTCCATCGAAGGTGTCGATATTAACTTTGTAAACGAGGAATTTTTCGTTCAATACCTTCGCTAATTCAAAATCAGAAAAAGTTTCATTATCCATTTTTTTACAAGGGGCACACCAT
>JANQUM010000465.1 GCA_030731175.1 Spirosomataceae bacterium | reverse complement strand
CTCCCCAACGATGGGGAGAGGAGCAGATTTACCCTCCCCATCGTTGGGGAGGGCAGGGCGGCCGCCGCTGCGGTGGGGTTTTTTCCGAAAGGGCTTCCTGTTACTTGTCACACTGAGTTTATCGAAGTGCCTTTATGCCCAACAACTCTCCCTTCCTGACTTGGAGAAAAGGGCACTTGAAAACAACCGAACGCTTACCGTAAATGGTCTGGAAGTTGCTCATCAGCAGTCACTTGTGGGTACGTATCGGGAGATACCGAAAACAAATGTAGAGTTGCAGTACGGTAATATTCAAACGCCTTTTGTGGGAGATTACGCTTTTACCGTGATGCAAAGTTTTGATAATCCGAAGGTGTTTCAGGCTCGAAAAAAGCTGCTCGAAACCTACGTGCAACAAGCAAACGTAGCCCTCGATTTACAGAAAATAGCGACCGTAAAACAAGTTCGGGAAAACTACTTTCGGTACGTTTATTCCATCCGGCTGCAAGAATTATTAACAAGTGAGTTGCAGGTGTATGGTTCGGCTGCCAAAAAAGCGACGTTACGCTATAATTTAGGCGAATCTGGACTGCTCGAAAAAGTCCATTTTGAAACGCAATTGTCGGCTCTTCAAAATAGGGAGACGGTGATTAGAAATCAGTCCGTTATTCCGTATTTGAATCTGCAAAACTTAACGGCAAGTGCTGATTCGTTGGAAATTTCTACGGTTGATTTTCGACGAGAAAAACCGCTTTTCTTTGAAACTTCCGAATTACCTTTTTTACGGAATTTCGACGCCCAAAAAAGTACGATTGACGAACAAATTAAGCTAACGCAGCAGCAATTAAAACCCGGCTTTGTGGCCGGTATAACCAACCAAAGTATGGAAGGTAGTTTGCGGCAGTTTGTAGTAACGGGCGGTTTGAACATTCCGATTTTTAATAAGTCAGAGAAAGCGAAAATCGAAGCCTTACGCATTGAAAATAAGGTGATTGACTCGAAGGTTGTGGATATAGAAAATCAGTTATTGACCGAAATTCAGACGCTTCGTGCCGAATTATTGACGACCAATCAAACGCTGAATTACTATCAGGAAACCGCCATTCCACAAGCTGATTTAATGATTTCAACCGCCAGCAAACAATACAACGAAGGCGACATCAATTACCTCGACTTTCAACTGATTTACGCTCAAGCAATCGGCATTCGTGAAACGTATTTACAAGAGCAGTTGAAACAAAAACTAATCGAAACAAACATTCAATTTATCACCGGTAAATAAACATTAGAAATAACATGAAAAATTTAAGATATAAGACAGCACAAGTAAGGTTTTTCCTCCCCATCGTTGGGGAGGGGTCAGGGGTGGGGTTCTCACTTTTAACCTTCCTCCTCCTAAACCTTCTAACCTCCTGCCAAACTCCTACCAAAGAAGCAACCGCAGAAGAAACAACCGCTCAAGCCGAAAATATCCTCACAATTACCGCCGCCCAATACAAAAATATGGGCTTAGAAATTGGTGAATTTACAACTGTGCAACTCACCGAAGCTATTTCCGCAAACGGCATGGTTGACGTTCCACCGGAAAACGTAGCGATGGTAAGTTTACCCGTTTCGGGATTTGTCAAAACGTTGACGCATAATGTTTTACCCGGGAAATACGTAAAAAAAGGTAGCGTTTTGGCAACTGCCCAGAGCATGGAAGCGGTGCAATTGCAACAAGATTATTTAGAGAAATTTACCCAAACAGAATTCCTGCAAACAGAACTCGAACGCCAACAGGCATTAGCCGCCGAAGATGCCTCCTCTAAAAGAAAATTACAAGAAGCCGAAAGCAACCTGCGGATCAATAAAGCGATGTTAAATGCGTTTGCTGCTAAATTGCAAATTATCGGAGTTTCGGTCGCTAAATTACAGCAAGGGAAGCTGACCACCACGCTGCCCGTTCTTGCTCCGTTATCTGGATTTGTGAAAACGGTACACATCAATACCGGCAGTAACTTCACGCCGCAAGATGTGTTGTTTGAATTGGTGAGCAAACAGCATTTGCACGTAGAGTTGAAGGTTTTTGAAAAGGATGCTTTCAAAGTAAAAGAAGGACAAACCGTAGTCTTCAACGATCCTAAAATTGGTGGACGAGTAGAAGGAAAAGTATTTTTGGTGGGTAAAGTATTTGAAGCCGACACCAAAGCAATCAATATTCACGTGCATTTGAGCAACGAAGCCGCCGAACAACGGTTGATTCCAGGGCAGTTTCTCGCCGCAAAAATACAAACCGACAACCGCACGGCGAGCGTTTTACCCGAAAGTGCCATTAGCCACGAAGACGGAAATACGTTTGTGTATATCCTCGATAAGCAGAACGCCGAGGCGGTTTCTTTCAAGAAAATTGCCGTACAGACCGGAACCGTTCAGGACGGAAAAATTGAAATCCTTTCACCCACCAATCTCCAAA
>JANQUM010000464.1 GCA_030731175.1 Spirosomataceae bacterium | reverse complement strand
GGTGATGTACCCACCTTCACGTACTCCTGCCTGCGTTATAGAATCGCCGAAGAGTATAACTTTTAATGGTTTATCAGAAGTAAATGCCGTTGTCAAAAAAAATGTACAGAGTAGTAGAACGAGTTTAAACTTCATAAGAATGAGTAGTAAGGTGTTGAATAATTTGAACGCAAGATAACAAAAAAGACGAAGCGGTTATGCTTCGTCTTTTTTGATGAAAATAATATTATCAGTATCTCGACAGCTCTCTTAGAGCATTGCAACGAAATCATCAAAAAGGTAACGTGAATCATGCGGGCCAGGAGCCGCTTCTGGATGGTATTGTACTGAGAATGCAGGCTTATCCGTTCTCCTAATCCCCTCAACTGTTTTATCGTTCAGGTTTACGTGCGTTACTTCAATATTGGCAGTATTTTTTGCCTGTTCTCCGTCAATAGAAAAGCCGTGGTTTTGCGATGTAATCTCGCAACGATTTCTTTTCAAATTTTTAACCGGATGATTCAGCCCACGGTGCCCGTGGTGCATTTTATAAGTTTCAATTCCGCTTGCTCTTCCGAGCAATTGATGACCCAGACAAATTCCGAAAAGTGGTTTTTCTGTTTCTAATAATTCTTTTATCGTTTCAACGGCGTAATCCATAGCTCCGGGATCTCCAGGGCCGTTTGAAATAAAATAACCGTCAGGATTCCAAGCTTTGATTTCGGAAGCAGGGGTTTTTGCGTTAAAAACTTTAACGTAGCAATCACGATCTACGAAATTCCGTAAAATATTGGTTTTGCATCCGTAATCAATCACCGCTAATTTCTTTGTAGAAGATTCGTTACCGAGCAAATACGATTCACGCGTACTAACTTCTGAGGAGAGTTCGAGGCCTTCCATGGAAGGACATTTTTCCAACTCTTTCATCAATTCTATTGGATCTGTAATTTCAGAAGAAATGATGCAGTTCATTACTCCGGCGTCACGAATGTGCCGCACAATTTGACGGGTATCAACCTCGCAAATGCCCACAATTCCTGCCCTTTCAAAGTATTCTTGCAACGAGAAGTCTGCCGTTAATCTTGAATAGTAATGTCTTGCGTATTCGTTGCAAACCATCCCACGTATTTTGACACCGTCTGATTCTTCTTCGGTTTCGAGCTTCACGCCATAATTTCCAATGTGCGAAGTTGTGTTGACAATAATTTGCCCGTAATAAGACGGATCTGTGTAAATTTCCTGATAGCCAGTCATGCCCGTATTGAAGCATATTTCGCCAGCGGTCGTTCCAATTTTACCTAATGCTTTACCTTTGAAAAGAGTACCGTCTGCTAAGAGCAGTAATGCGGTTTGAGGAGTGTTATTCATTTATTCCGATTATGTAGATTACCGGATGCCAAAGGTAGGGAAAAATCGCACTTTTTGATAATTCTACGCGTAGATTTAATCAAGAGCGTTATGATAAAAATCATACGAAGTAGTTAGCTAAGTCATAACAGCATTTTTATTCACGTGCTATATTTGTTAAACAATCAACATAATAACTATGAAAAAGATACTTTTCGCAACTGATTTTTCAGATGATTCCAGCACTGCCTTCGAATTTGCAATACTTCTTACCCAAAAATTAAATGGGGAATTAATTATTGCTCACACCTATACACCGCCTTACGTTGACGCCGCCACCCCGATTGCAATGATAGACGCCATGCAAACGGAAATGGTTGAGTCTTATCAACATCAGTTAAACAAAATGGTTACCACCGCCGCGGAAATTGGCGTTGCTGCTTCAGCGGAATTGGTAATAAGTGGCATTGTTACGGGAATAGAAACCACAATCGAAGAAAAAGGGATTGACTTTTTGGTTATTGGTAAAACTGGAGACACCGGTTTTTTGGCAAAACTTATCGGAAATAACGCAACTGATATTATTCAAAATATAAAAATCCCTACGTTCGTTATTCCCAAAGCAGAAGAAGTATTCCTAAATATTAATCAAATACTTTACGGCACTCAGTTAGAATTTAGCGAAATTAATCAATTGGTCACCACAATAGAACTTGCAAATACGTTTGGAGCTGATTGTAGCCTGGTACACATTAAAGCTGCTAACGAGATGGATATACGTGACGACAAGACTTTTCTTGAGGAAATACGCTCAGCGTTTGTAAATGAGCCGCTCGCTATCGAAGTCATTAAGTCTGACACGGTAGTAAAAGGATTTAAAACTGCCATAAATTTATTCCAGACTGATATGCTCGTTGTTTCTTCACAAAATCGATCATTTATATCACAACTGTTCAATTCAAGTACATCGAAGTCATTAGTAAACGCTGTAAATATTCCTGTGCTGGTTCTACATTTAATAGACAGCGAATAAGGTTTCTATAGAATTAAAACAACAAAGAGGCTGTCTCAATAATGATTTGAGTCAGCCTCTTTGATTTTGCATGACTTT
>JANQUM010000463.1 GCA_030731175.1 Spirosomataceae bacterium | reverse complement strand
GCCGTTGACAAACCAACAATGTTTATTAAGCTGTAAACCTTATTTTTGAGTAAATTCCGCTGGGCAATTTTGAGGTAGTTTTGGAGCATGGTGTTGCGTGAGTATTATTACCCTTAGTGCCGTTGTGAGTATTTTTAGCGGGGATAATTTTCTTAGTAAACTATTCTATTAAAACATTACTTGAATAGGGCTAAAATTTCTTCATGTACCTGCGGCAATGCCCCAGTCGGGATTTCGTGTCCCACGCCCTCAAGCCAAACCATTTTGGCATTAGGGATTAAAGGTGCGTAAATTTTTGCGTGAATGGGCGGTACTAATTTATCAGCCGTACCGTGCAAAATGAGCGTAGGAACGTTGATTTTCGGCAATTCCTTTAACCGTGAACCAGAAGCAACAATGGCACAAAGCTGCTGATACCTTGCTTTCGGATTTTGCCCTTTTCGCTCAAGAATACTGTAAGAAAACAACTTTCTAAAATAGGCCTCGTTGAATGGGTATTTTGTACCTGCCAACACTTTCTTATAAGTAGCTAAGTAAGAATCTACTGTTACTTTACCGTCAAGTATTTTGTTTTTTATTCTAACCTTTTTAACCAAATAAGGCATGAGCCTAAAGGCAATTTTAGTTGAAAAGCTTTTTACGGCACTCGGGTTTAGTGCATATCCGGAAGACATGATTGAAGTCAAACTCAACACTTTTTCTGCATGCGATAAGGCAATTCGTTGAGCAATCATACCACCCATTGAAGCACCAATAATATGTGCTTTTGGGATATTGATTGCGTCTAAAAGGCCAATAGCGTCACGGGCGATATCTTCGAGGGTGTAAAGCTTTTTTTTGTTCCAATCATTCATCCATGTGGAGAGTCCGATGTCTCGATTATCAAATCTGATGACATAATAACCCGCGGCAACCAACGGCTCAATAAAGTCCATTGACCACATCACACATTGACAATCAAGCCCCATAATAAGCAGAACGGCGGGGTTTTCGGGTTTTCCGAAGGTTTCGTAATAAATTTCGATGCCATTGCTTTTCGCTTTGGCACCGACTTGTTGAAAGGGGCTTTCCGTTTTCATGAAAAAGTAGTTGAAATTTTATAATGCAATACCGCCATTTACACCCAAAACTTGTCCGCTAATAAACGAGGCTTCCTCAGATGCCAAAAACAAATAAGCGTTGGCAATATCAACGGGTTGTCCTGCCCTGCGAGCCGGAATTTGAGCAATGGCTCCTTTTTTTAAGTCGTCAGGAATAGCATCCGTCATGTCGGTAATAATAAAACCCGGGGCAACGGCATTGGCAGTAATATTGTATTTGCCCAGCTCTTTTGCCCACGTGCGGCACATGGCTATCAAGCCCGCTTTGGTTGCTGCATAGTTGGTTTGCCCGAAAGCTCCGTGCACACCGTTGATAGACGAAGCACACAAAATACGGCCGTATTGGCGTTCAACCATAAACGGTGCAACGGCTTTAGTACAATTGAAAACCCCGGTGAGGTTTACATCAATTACTTGTTGCCATTCGTTTTGCTCCATTTTTAGAAGAGTTTTATCACGTGTAATGCCAGCGTTATTAACCAAAATATCGATCTTCTCGTATTTTTGAATAATGCCAGCTACGGCCTTTTCGATGCCTTCTACGTCTGTGGTACTAATTTTTTGAAACTCACAGATAAAACCTTGGCTTCTGATGGCTGCGGCCGTTTCTTCTCCTTCTTCAAGCAAATCCCAGATGATAACGCTTGCCCCTTCTCGGCAAAAAAGCTCGGCAGTTGCTTTCCCTATTCCACGTGCTCCGCCAGTTACAACGGCAACTTTGTTTTTTAATCTTTCCATTTTTTGAAATTCTTGATTTTATGTGATTTTAAAATTACGTAAATATTTTCCAAATCGTTAGCTCAAAACCTTACTTGCAGCCATCTTGGGGATTGATATGGCTAACTATTTCTTGTTTAGAGATGTGCCTTTATGTCAATAAGACCAATATTTCAAAGACCGATTTTGTTGGTGAAATCTAAATCTGATAGCGTGACCCTGTGCGATAGCTGCACGCTTCAATTATCCGCTTCTTTCCTGACGTCCAAAATGCGTTGCAGCCACGCTCTTTTATCGCTTTCATCGTCTTGTTTATCTTTTTCGGTTAATTTTACGGCTTTTAAATCGGTCAAATCGGGTTGTCCGGCATCTACCCAAGCGGTGTACCAAAAATCGGCAATCATTTTTACGGATGCTTTCATTTGCCGTTCTACTTGGCGGTCGAGCATATCGTGGTATTTTTTCGAGAACGGTCGGGAGTAATTTCTGATGGTTACATTGTTTCGCTCTTCCACCGTGAATTTCTGATCGGCGGGGAGTTTTTTGGTCAATTCCCGCTCAAAAAGTAAGACAGAATCTAACGCCGCATGAGCATTTAATACCGCTTGCCACGAGCGTTCGAGCGG
>JANQUM010000462.1 GCA_030731175.1 Spirosomataceae bacterium | reverse complement strand
AACTGATGCGTATAATGCGTTTCCAGAAACCAATCGAAGGTTGGGAAAGTCTCATCAATGAGCTGAAACGTGTACATTGCCGGAGAGAAAAAGAACGGGTCTCCGCCCCGCTGATATTTGTAATCCATGACAGAAATACGAGTGGTATCCAGAAACTTACCCGTATGAATCCGGTACTCAGACGTACCGATTATACCAACCTGAAACTGCTGCCGAATGGAGGCTTCGACGTACGAAAACTTATTAAACGCAGTATTATTTCCTCCCCACGCCTTGTTCAATCGCACGTCGAAGGTTGGAAACCGAGAACCCAAAACTACTTTTTGGTTGGGTTCTTTCAAATACAATTGCTTTGGCGTGTAAGCCAAGCCAATCGACGTTCGGAGTACCCTGCTCGTCGGAAAAAGAGTGGGTTCAAAACCTCCCGTAAATTCCTCGTTATTAGTCTGAAATTTGAAATCGCCCAAATCCTGCCTTTGCTCAAAACCTACGGTGGTACTCAAATAAAGCCCGTTTAGAAGCTCAGTTCGATGATTCATACCAAAATTCGTGCTTTTGTAAAAATTGTTTCTTCTTATAAAATCAAGTATTGTGGCGTTACCATTTATAAAATTAATTGAACGATTGGCGTACAAACCGACCGTCGAAATCCGGAACGGATTGTAGAGATAGGTTGCGTTAATATTTCCCCGAATATCTTGGTTTAAAAAACCGTAACCCGCCAATATTTCGCTCCTGAAATACTGGCGATTTTCAAAACGTTTATAATGTGTGCCGCCGTATTGTACCCGAGTTCCACCAACTGCAAACGGGTTAACGGTAGTAATCAAAGGATTATAATACCATTCTCTTTTCCTGCTCCGATTAATATGTCCAACACCCTGCCACGCTACTTTCAAAAACGTAACTTTATTGTAAACAGCATCCACTGAATCGAGGTATTCTTTAGAGTTCATCACCGCCTTAACGCTATCTTTGTACATCACAAATTTACGTTCGTCTTTCGTGAGCGGCTCGGGGCGGATACTCGCCCAAAAAGTGGTATCTCGCTTGTAGGCTTCGGCTTCCGTCACGCCTAATTCTGCACCGAAGAATTTTTTGGGAAATGTTTTATCAAATTCAAAATCGGATTGTTTTACTAAGCATTTTCCATTTTTCTTGGTCGAACCTTCCTTTACTTTCCACGTATAATTGGTTTTTGTTGCCATCCATTTTCCCGCAATATTTTCGTAGTTTAATTCAAAGGAGAACTCCTTGTATTGCCGCAACGCCCGATTATTCAGCGACAGCTTCGCCGACTTTAAAACCCATAGGTTATCGTAAATCTCCAGCGTGCCTTCATACAACGCATTGCCAAGTTTTCGGGGTGAAACTTCCACCTGATAAATTTTTTGTAAACCTTCAAAATAAGAACCCAATAATTTGAATTTATAACTGGCGAAAGCAAGGTTACTAATCGGCGAAATGAACTTACTATCAGATATTTGCGGAACGTATTGTAGGTTTTCGTAAAGGTTAAATTCTCCGTCGGTTATCGTTTTAAAAAAGAGCGTGGATTGGTCGTTAAGCTTTGTTACCGCCGTTCGCTCTTCTTTTTGTTTGTTCGGAATTTCCTCGTGCCGAGTGAGTGTACATTCAAACAAATTCATGTTCGGAACGCTATCTTTTTTGGTTTCTACCACCGCCTCTTCACTACTTTCTAACACCGATTCATTCACCGTTTCTTCCGGTTGTTTCTTCTGTTTGGCGGGAGGCTTTTCCACTTCTTCCACTGCTTTTATGTAAACCTGAGCTGTGTAGTTTTTATATTGGTTTAAGAAGTTTTCCCGGTTATCAATCACGTTCTGAATTACTTCGTAAGAGTAATCTTTTCGCCGAATTCTTATTTCAACTTCGTCTAATTGATTGGCATTTTCTTCGAGGTAAACGTTTTTAACTACGTCGCGTTCCACCACAATTTCGTTCAACTGACTCTGAAAACCAATGTACGAAAAAGCAATGCGGTTTAAACCCTGCGGTACCTGAATTTCGTAGCGTCCTTTCTTATCAGTAACTGTACCGATTTCAGAATTAAACAACCGAACACTCGCATTTATAAGCGGCTCGTTATCAACAGAATATACGTACCCACGCACAAAATAAAACTCCTGTGAATGAGCGACTATATTGCTAAATATCAAAGCAAAAAAGAGAAAACAGTGAGGTAATTTTTTATTCAAAATAAAATCATTAGATGAAAACTCAGAATATATAGTTAGCCAGATGCAGCTACCCAGATTAACGTTGTAAACGACTATGCTATTTAACTTTTTTTAAACTTTTTAGAACATTTTTCAAGAAAATAAAACCCTCTGAAACTCAGGAATAACACTGCGACTAAATACGAGAAAAGTATCTTTGTACGAAATAGAACAGGCGTGGTTTTAAACAGCGACTTTCATCGTA
>JANQUM010000461.1:1270-2445 GCA_030731175.1 Spirosomataceae bacterium | reverse complement strand
CAATACTTCCCGCCGCTATTAAAGCAATGTGAGGAGTTTTGTATTCGGCGTGAACTTTAGCGATTGATTTCGGAAAAATGCCGTCGCTTGCCCACGCAAACATGAGGCGAGAAACGGAAAGTAGCATGGCGGGCAAATCGTTTGTTAAGGCAATTGCCGCACCGAGTAAAATGGCGATTCCCCAACCCGACGGCAATAGGTAACTCAACAATCCTGGAGCGGTGATGTCTTTCACGAGGGCTTCTTCCGCCACAAAACTCCACGGAACGGTGTGGTAAACGGCGGAAGCAAACAAGAAATAAAAGAACCCGACCGAGAAAATGGCGAGTAAAATGGCAATGGGTAAATTTCGGGTTGGATTTTTGGCTTCGCTGCCCGTTTGGGCGATGGAATCAAAACCAATAAAACTGGAGAATAATAAAGCTGCCGCCGAAAGGAAGGTTCGCCAATCAAAATCAATTGTTTCAATTGGCGTGAACGTTCGGTTTTCTTTCGTTTTTAAAGCAGTCAGAAAATCAGAAGTATCATACATGTAACCAGCAACGATGACGATTCCAACCAAACCGAGCATCAGAAAAAGCATGGGTAAAAGCGTTTGGGCGTACGACTTTACCCCCCGAATGTTAATAATGACAAATCCCCAGATAAGCAGTAACGCCAAACTGACTCTCATCCAGCCGACTTCCAATAATGCGGCGGCTTCTTGCCTATTAAGTGCGGTAAAAACATCCCGAATAAACGGAATGCAGACGTAAGCAATTACGCCAATGACAATCGACAAACCGAACCATTGCGAAAAACTGGCGACGAATCCCATATACGGGTTCAACCCACGACTGGCGTACAAATAACTTCCGCCCGCTCGTGGCATTGCCGACGCTAAAATGGCGTACGCCAACGCCGCAAATATTGCAGGAACGGCGGCAAAAGCAAAAGCGGGTAACACATACGGCCCGATTCCCGGCACGTTGCGGTGAATCATAAAAGGCACAATATTGATAGACGCTCCCATCATGGAGCAAACGCCGGTTGCCGTAATTGCCAGCAAGCCCATTTGTCGGGCAAGTTTATTTATAGAGGGTTGATTCATTTCGGGCTGAAAGTACGAAGCGATTTTTATTTTGACTAAAATTCTATTCAAGTAATTTAGAAAATGTCACTTTCGATAGGTTTTT
>JANQUM010000461.1:0-1170 GCA_030731175.1 Spirosomataceae bacterium | reverse complement strand
ATGCACATATCAATTACGGGAGATTTAGGCAGCGGAAAAAGTACTGTAGCGAAAGAAATTTGCAGAATTTTAGGATTGAATTATCTCTCAACGGGACTAATTCAACGCCGACTCGGACAAGAAAAAGGCATGGACACGCTGGAGTTCAATAAATTTGCAAATAACAATAAAGAAGTTGACGAATACATTGATCAGCAACTCAAAGACGTAAACGACAAAACCGAATCTTACGTCCTTGACTCCCGTTTGGGCTGGCACTTCGTAAATAAATCATTCAAAATTTACGCCATGGCGATTGACGAAGTTGCTGCTACGCGAGTCTTGATGGACGGTGTACGGATTGGTGAACCGAGCAGTGGCGATTTACAAACCAAAATAAAGCAACAGAAAGAACGTAGAACAATAGAAAACGAGCGTTTCGAGAAAATTTACGGAATAAAACCGAGTATTTTCAAAGACTTCGACGCGATCATTGATACGTCAACGGCTACAATTGAAGAAGTAACGAGTCTCCTAATCGAACTTTACCAAAAGCACATTAATAACGAGCCATTTGCAAAAATCTGGCTTTCGCCGAAGCGAATTTTTCCGACAAATAACGCAGTTGTAGCTGCCGAAGATATTTATTTTAATAACGAAGAATCTGCCTTAAAAGAAGACGAAAAACCGATTCGATGCGTACTTTATAACCGAGAATTTTACCTCTTTGACGGCCACCGCCGATTGAGTGCCGCCCTGAAAACAGACATACCGTTTGTTCCGGTTATTTTACTTGCCAAGGACGCTGAAATCGTTCAAGATGAAAAAAGTGTAATTGCTTTTATTCAAGATAATTTTGATAAAAAATTCATCAATGAATGGGAAATAGCCCACGGGTTTAAGTTTTTCCACTACCCAACAGGCGACGAATAATTGACAATACCCCGTCGGTACTTCACTTCGGTCGCCCTCCAGAACTCATTCAGTAAATGTTACCATGAAGCAGCAGTTATCTCTTACATTACCGCCGGAAATAGCTCTGGACGAACCCGAATTAGCACGGCATTTACACGAAAAATACGCTTCATCTTCCACCGAAAGTTTTAACTATCGGGTCTTAAAAACGTCAATTGATGCCCGAAAAAAACAAATCAAAGTAAACCTTGATATAGAAGTAGCAATTGATGAAAT
>JANQUM010000460.1 GCA_030731175.1 Spirosomataceae bacterium | reverse complement strand
CAGGCGTTGTCAGTTTTTGAGGATAAAGCAAGATATACTAAAATACTGAGTGGCGTAAAATAATGGTAAATATACTTAGTATTGAATCTGCTGTTAGTGGTTTTTCAGTTGCGGTACATCAAAATGGCAAACTACTTAGTGCTGTAGAATTATATAATGAGCGGGTTGCGTCGTCGCTTTTGACGTTGGCAATTGAGCAAGTTGCAGCTTTTAGTGAATTACAATTAAGTGATTTGAATGCTATAGCGGTCTCAGAAGGTCCTGGATCATACACTGGTTTACGCATTGGAGTTTCTACCGCTAAAGGGCTTTGCTTGGCACTTGATTTGCCTTTAATTTCTGTAAATACGCTGGAAATTATGTGTCATGGTTTAAATCTTACACGGCACGCTGATGTGTTACTTTGCCCACTAATTGATGCCCGACGGATGGAAGTTTACGCCGCCGTATTTTCAGGAGAAGAAATTAGTATAGTGGAGGAAGTCTCGGCTAAGGTTGTAGATGAAAGTACGTTCCAGCCACTTTTAGCGAATAGTCAAGTACTTTTCGTCGGAAACGGTGCTGAGAAAACGAAGTCGCTTTATGAGCATAATCCGAATGCATTATATCTCAAAGAAGTTGTATTTCCTGCGGCTAAAAATATGGGTACAATTGCGTGGAAGAAATTTCAAAATGAACAATTTGAGCCTTTAGTAGATTTTGAACCACAATATTTGAAACCATACTTTGCAACTACCCCTAAAAACCAATTAAGCCCGCAGTAAGCGGGCTTAATTTTATACAATAAGATATACGAGTTAGTTAAATCGTTTCTAAATCCTCGCTTTCTTCAAAAACCGGGTCAACCGCATTTGCTACTGGAACATGCTTAGATCCGTTTGTTTTTTGTTTATGCTTTTTTACTTGGCGTGAAAGTACTTCAACAGCAATATCGGTGGCTTCTTCAAAGGTTGTTCCTGATTCCTTGACAAATATTGAATTGCCCGGAACGTTTAATTTTATTTCAATAAATTTTTTCTGGAATTTAACATTGTCTCCTTTGTCTAATTTGAGGAACACTTCGCCATCAATTATACGGTCGTAGAAGGTCTCAACTTTGGTAATTTTTCTTTTTACAAAATCAACTAAGGATAAATCGGCGGTGAAGCCAACTGAATTTACGAGAATGTTCATAAGCAATTATAGTTTTAAGTTGAACATTGATTTATTTACAGAATATAACCTCTCAGAAAAGAAGTTTTTATCTTTAGATAAACGTACAAAAAAACTGTGTTGTAATCAAGACAATTCGGCGAATTTTACTCGGAGATATAGTCTTTGAAAGTTTGCTTAATTGCTTTGTCAGTTGAGCGGACTTTTGGTTCCCAAGCGGCGTCAAGTTCAAGAGCCACTAAACCTTTCAACTGCATTAATTTCATAAAGTCATCCATGTCTCTGGTGAATTTATCCGTTCTTCTTGCCGATTTTAGCGAGTAATCACGAGCAAAAATATCGCCTTTGGTCTGAATATCATTCTTCTTTTCGATGATGTAATTCAAACGGTCAATCAAATCTTTAGTAGATCGACCAATTACTTCAGTTGCTTCTAAAGTTCCTATTGTTAGCACCGTAGTACCTCCGATAGTGGAAATACTTCGCTGCAAATCATTTTTATCTCGCGTAACCACCGATGACAAGCCGGTAACAGCACCCAATCCAGCATTCAGAACTGAGCGTTGTTTTTTGCCTTTTTTTGCTCGGTTATAAGCAGACTTTAATTCTTTTTCCTTTTCCTTTAATTGTTCCATCAGCTCCCACGCCCGCAACATTGTGCCGCGGTATAAATTGAACTGTTTAGTGTCTTCTTCCTGACGATTTAATGTGTTTTTAACCACCATTTCAATTCTGACCACTTCCCGCTTTTGGGTTCTGTCCATGACAAAAAAATCTACGTAGAAAGAAAGGGAATCAAGCGGGTCTTTGACAAAATCGTAACCCGGTAGCCAGGTAAATTCGTACTGATTTGGTGTATTTTTAATTAGTAATTTTTCGGGCAGAGATTTTTCACTTGTCAAATACTCAAAGGTTTCGATATCGTCATCGCCGTTAGGGTCAGATAAGTAAAAGCGTAAGTTTACAGTTTCGTTTTCTTTAATTTGAATCTTTTGCGATTTCGGCACCACTGTAATCGCCGGAGGTAAATCTAATTGTGTTGCCACCAGTTTTACCCGTCCTTCGGTTTGACTTTTGGCGGGTTGATCTTGCACGTAAAACTTGATGTACATCGGAGTTTCTTTCAAACTTTTAAACTGCGTAAAAGAGGGATTCCAAGTCATTTCTCCTTGAGAAGAAATGCTGAAACCTTCAGGTAATTCTTCAATTGAGGGGATAATTACAATTGGATCATTATCTGCGTCGTAAACGTTCGAATTATCAATTCGATACGTGTTAGACGTATTATACTTGAT
>JANQUM010000459.1 GCA_030731175.1 Spirosomataceae bacterium | reverse complement strand
CGGTTATACAATGCGGGTTTGTAAAGGAATTATCACGAATTTCCATCAACCTAAATCTACGCTTTTACTGCTTATTTCGGCTCTTGTGGGTGAAAACTGGCGACAAATATACGATTATGCTTTGGAAAATAATTTCCGGTTTTTGAGCTACGGGGATTCGAGTTTGTTGATGGGGTAACAACGGCTTCTCGTTTTGAAAAGCCGTTGTTATCTTACTTCCAGCCGCCGCCAAGTGAACGGTACAACAAAATGGTATTCCGGTATTGGCTTCTTCGCACGTTCAGGAAGTCAATTTGAGCGGCCAAAGCGGTGCGTTGAGCCGTTATAATCTCCAAGTAGGTTGCCTGTCCGAACTTAAATAACTCAGTAGAAGTGCTGATTGAACGCCGCAGAAGCTCCACTTCTTCGGTTTTTATATCCAATATCCGGTCGTTGTTCTCTAATTTCCTAACGTACATATTCACTTCGTTAAACGCCAGTAATACCTTTTCCTGATAATTAAGGTAAGCGGCTTGCTGATCCGCCTTAGTGGCGAGTAAGTTTGCTTGCAACTGCCGCTGGTTTAAGAGCGGCATCACGCCCATCCCGACTACGTTCAGGGCAAAGGCAGTTGGGTTGATAAACCGTAAAACCCGAAAAGACTGCAAACCCACGGATGCCCCCAAATTTAAGGACGGATAAAATACCACCCTTGCCACGTGGAGGTCGGCGTTGGTTGCCAAAAGACCAAGTTCGGCCACTTTTATATCGGGGCGGTTTGCCAATAATTGGGCTGGGCTGCCCGTCAATAAACTGGGTAGGTCGTCAGCGAAGTCGTTTAGTTTTTGGCGGGGAATTGGCTGCGGATACCTGCCCACTAAAAATTTGATGTTGTTTTCTATCTCAATAATTTCCTGTTCTATTTCTATCCTGAGGGCTTTTGCGTCTAAAACCTGGGCGGAAGAAAGCTCGACGGCAAGTGAATTAGACTCGCCGACGTCTTTCATGCTACTGATAATTTCTACTGCTTGCTGCTGTAATTTTATGGATTCGTCAACGATTGCGAGTTCGTTGTCTAACACCACGAGGTCATAATACGCATTGGCGATTTCGGCAACGATGGCGGTTTTGAGCAAATTCTGCCCTTGCTCGCCCTGCCCAAAGCGAAGCAAAGCAGCTTTACGTTGGTTTTCGAGCTTTTTCCAAACGTCAATTTCCCAATTGGAAAGCACGCCGCCGTGTACGTCAGGAAGTACGGTCGGAATCCGTTGTTTATCGGTGAGGTTTGGGGAGAAATTGGTGTCGAAATTTCCTACGCCATCAACTGTATATCTGCCAAAACGCTTTACTCCAGCCCCCAAAAAGGCACTCAAATCTGGCAAGTTATTTCCTTGCACGGCTCGCATCCCGGCACTTAATACGTCAATTTTATACCTGAATTTTTGCAGTTCGATATTATTCGCAATGGCTGAATCAACCAGTTCTTTCAGCAGCGGATCGGCGTACATGGTTGCAATCAGCGGTATTTCTGCGGCAGTGGGATCGGCGGTTTGGGTGAATGTTTCGGGCTGTTCGGGGTATTTTTTAAAATCCTGCACAATCGGCTTCTTTGCAATTTTGCATCCGCTCAATAAAATCCCAGTTATTGCCAGTAAATAAAGGCTCTTGTGTCTCATTAATTTCGTTTGATTTTTCTCTTTTTTCTTCCAAAACTTTCAAAGGCAACGTACAGCCCCGGAATAACCAAAACGCCGATAACTGTTCCTAAAAACATGCCTCCGGCGGCGGCGGTACCGATGGTTTTGTTGCCAATTGCACCCGCACCAGATGCCAGCATCAGAGGTATCAAACCGGCAATGAAGGCAAAGGAAGTCATCAAAATTGGACGAAAGCGGGATACTGCCCCATTGATGGCAGCGTTGATAATCGTTTGCCCTTCGGAGCGTTTCAACACCGCAAACTCAATAATCAGGATGGCGTTTTTGCCCAAAAGCCCGATGAGCATAATCATTGCCACTTGGGCGTAGATATTATTTTCAAGACCTAAAGCCCACAACAAGGCAAGCGACCCCAAAACGCCTACTGGCAGTGAGAGCAAAACAGGTAGCGGCAACAGGAAACTTTCGTATTGTGCCGCCAAAAGCAGGTAAACGAATACTAAACATATCAGGAAAATATACCCGATTTGATTTCCTGAAAGTACTTCTTCCCGTGTCATACCTGACCATTCAAACGTAAAACCTTTGGGCAGCTCTGCTTTTGCCACTTCCTCTACGGCTTTGATTGCATCGCCGGAGCTGTAGCCAACCGCCGCTTCGCCGTTTACCATGGCTGAGGTGTACATATTGTAGCGGGTAAGCTGCTCAGGGCCGTAAACCCGTTTTACTTTCATAAAAACCGAGTACGGAACAGACTCGCCCGTTGCTCCTTTTATCCTGAATTTCAGGATGTCTTCGGGCAAGGCACGGTATTCGGGCGATGCCTGAATCATGACTTTGTAC
>JANQUM010000458.1:1451-2485 GCA_030731175.1 Spirosomataceae bacterium | reverse complement strand
TTTTAATTCTTGGTTTATTGCCGCTTTTTCGGTTGCATTGGCGGCGTTCATTGCTTTGACGTGATATTTTTTGAAATCGAACTTGTTCATTGTCTTTAGAAAAATAGAAAATTAGCTGTTTTGGAAATAGTGGGCTAAATTAGCCAAAATTTAATTAAATGCCTTCCAAACGCCTTTCTCTAAAAAATTACGTGGATGGAATCCGCAACGGCGATCGACTGATTCTCAGCCGGGCTATCACGTTGGTTGAAAGCCAATTACCGAGCGACCGAACTTTGGCAGAACAGCTTTTGAGCGAAATTTCAGGAGTTCAAAAAGATGCCATTCGCATTGCGATTACGGGAGTACCGGGCGTGGGAAAAAGTACGTTTATCGAAGCTTTTGGTTCGTTTTTGACAACGCAAAATAAAAAAGTGGCGGTGCTTTCCGTTGATCCCACAAGCCAGCGAAGCAAAGGAAGTATTATGGGTGATAAAACCCGCATGGACACCCTTTCTTACAACCCGTTGGCGTATGTTCGCCCCTCTCCTACTGGCGGCTCGTTGGGCGGCGTAACCAATAGCACTTCCGAAGCAATTTTACTCTGCGAATCGGCTGGCTATGAGGTTATTATCGTAGAAACGGTGGGCGTAGGACAGTCAGAAACTATTGTTAAGGAGATGGTCGATTTCTTCCTTTTATTGATGCTTCCCGGAGCCGGCGACGAGCTGCAAGGTATCAAGCGGGGGATTATGGAAATGGCAGATTTAGTGGCAATTAATAAAGCGGACGAAAACCAACTCAAAGCAAAACAAGCCCAAATTGAATATCGAAACGCTCTCCACCTTTTTCCGGCAACAGCATCGGGCTGGATTCCGAAAGTAACAACTTGCTCGGCAATTCAACAAACGGGATTATCCGAAATTTGGGAACAAATTAAAGCCTACGAAATAGCACTAAAGTCAAATGGTTTTTGGCAACGCCAACGTGAAAATCAACGTATTGCTTGGATGCACCGTTACAACTTAGAACATATAATATTTACTGTTTGTGGT
>JANQUM010000458.1:861-1441 GCA_030731175.1 Spirosomataceae bacterium | reverse complement strand
CCGTTACATTGAGCAACAGCTTTTGCAGAAGTTTTACGAAAACAAAACCGTTAAAAATGCTATTTTAAGAACCGAAGATGACGTTCAAAGCGGAAAAACACTACCAATTATCGCCGCAAAAGAGCTGCTAAAAATCCCATCTGATAAGTCCGCAAGAAATTCGTAATTTTGCGGCGTTTTTGAAAACCACTACCAACCTCTCCCTATGTTCTGGAACAAAGTTTCAAGCCTTATTCTAAATAACCGTAAAATTTGGCTAATATCTATCGCCCTAATTACCGCCTTAATGGGCTATTTTGCTTCCCAATTAGAGCTTTCCTATGAGCTCGCGAAAATATTGCCCGAAAGCGACCCAAGCTACAAACGTTACGAAGATTTCAAAAAACGCTACGGCGAAGATGGCAACGTGATGATTATCGCCCTCGAAAGCGATAAAATGTACGACCTCGACTTCTTCAATAAATGGTACGATTTAAACAAAAAAGTAAAGGAAATATCGGGTGTTAAAAATGTGGCTTCAAACGCCAACCTTTTCGAGATTCAACGAAACGACAGCCTAAAACGCTTCGATGTGGTACCA
>JANQUM010000458.1:0-851 GCA_030731175.1 Spirosomataceae bacterium | reverse complement strand
TGCCAATCGTTGCTGAAAAACCAACAACCCAAGCAGACGTTGACAGCATCAAAAACAAGATTGCCCAATTTCCCTTCTATAAAGGCTTTGTTTACAGCGAAGAGGGCGATGCCCACCTGATGGCAATTACGCTCAAACAAGCAGATTTAAATTCCAAACGCCGCTTAAGTATTTCGGGGGAAATCCAAGAAATTGCCGACGAATTCGGGAAGGCGGCAAACGTGGACATTCACTATTCGGGAATGCCCTATATTCGCACCAATTTCATGTCGAAAGTACGTGACGAACTCATCATGTTCATGTTGCTTGCCTTTTTGACTACAACCGCAATTCTCTACCTCTTTTTCCGCTCGTTTCGTGTGGTATTTTTTGCGGTATTAGTCGTGCTGACGGCTGTAATTTGGTCCGTTGGGTTTATCCATTTGGGCGGCTACAAAATCACGATTCTGACGGGAATGATTCCGCCGCTGATTATGATTATCGGTATTCCGAATACGATATTTATAATAAATAAATACCAAGAAGAGTTTTTGAAAGGTAAGTCCCAACTTGAAGCTTTGGGTACTTCCATCGAAAAAATCGGTAAAACTACTTTCATCGCCAATATCACAACGTTTATAGGTTTCTTTGTTTTCTATTTTACGGGAAGTCCGTTTTTGGTTGAATTTGGTTTGGTTGCAGCGGCTTCGGTGCTTGCTACGTGGGCAATTTCTTTGATTTTGATTCCGACAATCTTTAGTTATAATCGAGAACCAAACGCCAAGCACGTTCGGCATTTAGAAAACCCAAGAATTACCCAGTTTTTGGAATACGTTAACTTCATTGTGCACAACCAACGCACCAAACTCTAC
>JANQUM010000457.1 GCA_030731175.1 Spirosomataceae bacterium | reverse complement strand
GCCCGAGGCGTTCTTGAGCCAGTAAAAAACCTGCACCTTCCGCACCAATTAAATTACTTTGAGGTACTACTACATCATTATATCTTACTTCGGCGTGGCTTGCCCAGCTGTCTCCTGCGTGTCCCATAATCGGAATATTACGAACAAATTCGTAACCTGGCGAATCAAGCGGCACTAAAATTTGCGAAGCTCGTTTGTGGCGAGGTGCATCAGCGTCTGTTACTGCCATTACAATGGCAAAAGTTGCACCATCTGCCGACGAAGTGAACCATTTGTGTCCGTTTATGATATAATTATCGCCATCTTTTACGGCGGTGGTACCCATTCGGGTTGGATTTGAACCTGCGTATTCTGGTTCAGTCATTGAAAAGCAACTTCTTATTTCGCCTTTCATTAAGGGTTCAAGGTATTTTTCTTTTAATGCTTCGTTGGCGTATTTGTGCATCAACTCCGTATTTCCGATGTCGGGAGCTTGGCTGTTAAATACAAAATGACCGAATGGAGATTTTGCAAGTGCTTCGCTAATTTGACCGAATTCGCATAGTGTTAACCCGTAGCCATGAGCTTCTTTTGGGAGTGCAAGTCCCCAAAGTCCCATTTCTTTTACTTTTTTTCTTAATTCGATTAACTTGGGTTCAACGGCGGAAAAATTTCCCGAAAGTACTTCGGAAGTTTCGAGCGGATAAAGTTCGTCCGCAATGAATTTTTCAATCTTCGGAACGAGTTCCTCGGTGTTTTTGGTCGAAAAGATAGTGTTCATTTTGTTTAATTTGTTGATGAAGTTCGGCTAAAAAAGCCACTGTATCCCGAAAAATAGGGTTTGCAAAGCGAAAAGCCAAATTGCAACTGGATTCTCTTTTTTGAACGGGGCGTAAAAATAGATTAATTGTATTATAAATGACGTACAAAACCAGCCAATATAATTACTTAAAGGCGGTATTTCACCGAACCAATTCCACATATCAAGCCGGATTGCAATTGGCTCTACGAGGTAATCAAAAGCTGTCATGAGTGCTGAAGCAAAAGCGGCTTTTAAGATTTTGGGAACTGCTACTTTGTTTAAAATGTGTCCTGAGCAATATGCTACTATTAGCCAGTTGACGCCAATCATTAGCGGCACGTTAAATACTTCAAAACCCAGCGTTGTGATGTATTGATAGTTGCCAAAAATAAGCCCCGTATTTACTCCGATCACCTCAATCCAGTAGCCAATCATTAGCGTGGAAACTGTAAAAAAGGCAAAAGCTTTATTTTTATCAACGTGAAAAGAAATTAGTACAAAGCCCGAAAATAGCAGATTAAATGGGGTTAAGAATTTGAAAATGTCGGCGGAGATTTCGAGGTTCAACCCAATTATTCCTGCTATATACATAGACAACAGTAAATATAATGTCGGTTTTGGCTTCAACATACTTTGAATTATAATCTTCAATTAATTCCCTTTAGAATGGCACTCAAATAGATTTCGACGTCAAAATCTTTTTCAAATTTATCAAAATTTTGGTAGGTCTGATTTGCATCTGGAAAAGGATAAACGCTATTCCAATCAATAAGTTCGTAGTCAAAGTCCGAAACGTCAAAACCCGCAATTTCAGAAACCAGTTTTTTGTAGTGACTACTTTGTTTATGTCCAATTACCTCAAGCGATTGCCCGAATGCGATCAGCCATTCGTTGCCGTGCCATAAAAAACGATAAAACCCGCCTTTCTCATAGAATTTAGCAAACTGATACGCTACGCAAATTAGTTGGTTATGGGTGTTCAGTAGCTGAAATTCGTTGATACTTATAAGTCTGTTTTCGTTTTTCCGAATGTAACTTCGATAAGCAGATTTGATAGCGTCGTTTGCTGACCCATTTATCTCCCCATCAGTCAGACCTCCCTTACTTCGGTCTGTGGCCAATTCTACGATAAAATACTTTTTGCTCGAGAGATCAACGGTTTTTTTATTCATTTTTAGTAGCCGCAAGGCGAACGCCAACAGAAGTAATAGTTTGAATATCAGCGGTGTTTGCATTTAAAAGCGAAATATTGCGGTGAATTGGCAAGAAAATTGATATAAATATAAGCAACAATTAAATTTTACATGGAAAAAAAATACTGCGATTGTTTTTCAGGTCGATTTTCCCGGTTCACGGTCTTTTTGGTCGCTGTCTTGTTCTTTTTTACAGCTTGCAAAGACAACGAGGCTGTTCCGGAGGAAATTGTCGTACCAATACCAGTTTCTGTTTCACCGAAAGCTGAAGTTTACGACGTAAATGTTGCCGTTGAGTGGAATCAATTATTGCTCGATTTATTAGAAGAAAATCAGGAAATTGCTTCGCCGATGGCTGCAAGGGCTATTGGTTATCAAAACCTGGCTCTTTACGAAAGTATAATTAACGGTACAAATCAAGAATCATTAAGCGGAAAACTACACCAGTTTGATAGGGTTCCTGTTACGATTGACTCGCTCGAATATAATTGGGGATTGGCGGCGAACGTGGCTCAATATACC
>JANQUM010000456.1 GCA_030731175.1 Spirosomataceae bacterium | reverse complement strand
ACCTGTTGACCTGTTGACCTGTTGACCTGTTGACCTGTTGACCTGTTGACCTGTTAATTTACAATCCCTTTACATCCAAATTTACTTTTCCGGTTGCCGTCACTAAAGTACTAATTCCTTCTGAAGTCAGCGTGACCTTTTCTGGTAAAATTCCTGTTATTTGGCAGCTTGTCTTTACGCCTTTCATCCACTCGGCGTTGAAAGATTCTTCCACGCTTTTTTTGGTGGATGAAATCGTTTCTTCGAGCGGAATGGTAAATTCTTTTTGAATTTTCTTTTCCAGCGTTCCTTCCAAAATCCACGACGCCATTTTTAGTAAAACGTTGCGGGTTTTTAAGTTTAATTCGGTGTTGGTCAGTTCGATAGCGTTACTTGCGGGGTTAAAATACGGAACGCCTTCCAGGTAAATTACGCCGTTTAAATCACCTTTGGTGGTTAGTTCGATCACCATTTTTTCCTGGCTTCCGTAAATATCCATGTCCATGACCTTGATTTCGTACTTGTCGTTTTTGAATTTATAAACTTCGCCAACAAACATTTTCTTGGCGATTTTCGCCGCTTCTGTGTACGGAACGGTACTTTTTATTGCAACCTGAAATTCTTCGGGTATGTCTCGCACGTACTTCAACGCCGGAATATCTTTTACCGCTTCGGGTTTTGCGGGCGTTTCACCCGTAATTGTTTCGGTGTACGCCCGGAAGCCAATTTTAGAGCGGATTGTTCTGCCGTCTGATTGAAGTGGCTCCATATAAATCGCCAGCGGTGATACTACCATCCAGGTTTGGTATTCTTCAGAAACCAAATAGGGCATTTTTACGGCGTTCCAGGCATCAAGTACGTAGGGTTTGATGCTCATGTTATCGTTCACGGACTGGTCAATAGTTTTGGCAAACGAAGTGTGATTATTAGAAATTATTTTGCTAATGATTGGCGTAATCGGAATGGTGAGTGAGCTAAACGAAACCTTTGGCTCAGACACGAAAGTAAAGCCCTGTGGCGTGGTTTGGGTTTGCATTTGCCAAGTGGGAGCGATAGAAAACTTTGAAGAAAACTTCAAATCCATTTCAAACGTAGTGGATTTATCTTGCTTAATTCCGAAGACGCTTACTTGGTAATTTGCCCATACTTTAAGGGGGACTGTGTAGTCAAAAACATCGTTTTTGACGGCGGTGAATTTGATGTCACCGTTTTTCCAGACCTTCATTTTCATGTTGTCAGCGTTATTATCTGCGTAGCTATCGTCCTCATAAATCAAGCCAGTGAAGCTACTATTTAACTGATTTTGAATATCGTCAAGCCCGATTGCCATCGGAATGCTTATTATCGAAACTAACCGTTCGGTTGTTTTATCATCAACGTAATTTTCTTTTGGAGCGTCGGGATTTGCCTTTTTCTGGGCGGAGGCACAACTGATAAAGAAAAGTGAAAATACGAATACAAATACTTTAGGCATTTAATACGAGTTTAATGGTACTTGTCTGAAACGATGACACAAAAAAAAGAGTGCCTTTAAAGCACTCTTTTAGAATATAAAAAACAACGATTTATTTTTTCCTAAAAAAATAAGCTGGGGCGTCAAATGCCATTCCGTTGTCAATCAGCATTTCTTTATCGCAGACTCTGAGGTTTCCGTAAAGAAAATTGAAGTCACCGT
The DNA here is from genome assembly GCA_030731175.1 of Spirosomataceae bacterium. GTDB lineage: Bacteria > Bacteroidota > Bacteroidia > Cytophagales > Spirosomataceae > JANQUM01. Next base: position 844 of record JANQUM010000456.1, on the reverse strand, counting down.
TTGAGAATTGATTTCGGCTACTTTGCAACACAATTCCCTTGAAAACATTCCCGGCCTCAGTAGCGATACTCAATTGATCATCGTGTTGTTTTTTGCCTGCAATGTAAACGCTAACGGCAAGATCCTTATCTATTTTCAAAACAATATTTGGTACTTCATTGCTCGGAATCATCGTCATTATGGCTTTTAACTGCCACTCGCCCGCCATTTTTGAATTAGCTTCCGTGAGCGTAATTGGTTTATCGGCTTGCTCGTTTATGCAGTTGAAACTTCCCGTTGCTTCGGCTTGAATCATCGCTTCAGTACTCATTTCCTCATCAACGGTTTGTGATTCGCAGGAAAAAATAAGCGTCGCAAATAAAATTGAAAATATGAATTTTTGCATGGTTGAAAATTTAGTTTGTTAGTAAGATGCTTCACGCTACGATTTGGTTGGAAACGGAGCAAATCAATTTGTCAAACAATCATCATTTTACCCCCAGCTCGTCCACAATTGTTTCCACTTTTGCTTTCAATTCATCCATTACTTTGCTGTAGTTAGCTTTATCTTGCAACTCGCCTTTTACGCCAACGTAAAACTTAATCTTCGGCTCAGTTCCAGACGGACGGCAAGTGAATTTAGTGCCATCTACCGTAAAAAATTGAATTACGTTTGACGATTCGATTCCGAGTTTCCCGCTTTCAATTACGGTTTTGTTTCCGTCTTTGTCGGTCCTCGTTAATTCTTTGTAATCGTCGATTCTGATTACAGGCGAACCGCCAAGCGAAGTCGGTGGGTTTTTACGGAAGTCGACCATCATTTGCTGAATTTCTTCCGCTCCGGTTTTTCCTTTTTTCGTGACCG
>JANQUM010000455.1 GCA_030731175.1 Spirosomataceae bacterium | reverse complement strand
TTTCCCCGTGGCGTTGGAAGGAGCGTTGAAGCTGAAAGAAATTTCTTATATCCACGCCGAAGGTTATCCCGCCGCCGAAATGAAACACGGGCCGATTGCTCTAATCGACGAAGATATGCCCGTTGTTTTTATTGCAACCCGCGATAGTTCGTACGAAAAAGTGGTATCCAATATTCAGGAAGTGAAAGCCCGAAAGGGTAGGGTAATCGCCATTATTTCTGAGGGCGATACCGAAGTTGCTGAGTTGGTTGATTTCGCAATCACGATTCCAAATACGCACGAAATTTTGATTCCGCTTTTAAGCGTAATTCCTTTACAGTTGTTGTCGTATCACATTGCCGTGCAGCGAGGAAGAAACGTAGATCAGCCGCGTAATCTTGCAAAATCTGTTACGGTAGAATAATAGGCTATTCTTTTTTGTCGGAAATTGTAATTCGTTTTTGCTGGAAGTAAAAATCGGCGTTCATTTCGTCTAGCGAACCGACGTTTTTTATCGGCATCGAATAATTTTCGGGACTTACTTTTTTAATGGGCATATCGTAAAATTCTGGAGAAATATCTTCCGGGATTTTACGTATAGCATTGTAATCGTACGTTCCGAAAGAGTCATTTTTCTTCATAGAACGCAACGGTTTTGGAACTGGTTGAAATTGGTTTTTAGGCAACACAAAGCTATTTTTGAGTTCGTCATTACCAATTTTTGGCTGAGTTTTTTCTCCCGACAGCGGTATCTGAGAAAATCCGGCACTTGTTGCGAGAAGGATTATTAGTAAAGTTTTCATAAGATTTTTTGTTTAATGACGAAATTAGTCTGTAAGAGTTGCAGCACTTTTTAGTTAAGTCGCAGAAAACAAACTTAACTTTTTCAGTACTTTGCAATCCTAAAAATAAAACGCCCACGCCAATGCACTTATTTTCTACCATTGCTGAAGTTCGTAATTTCTCCGAGAAAGTAAAAGTCTCCGGCAAATCGATTGGCTTTGTGCCGACAATGGGAGCGTTGCACGATGGTCACATTGAGTTGGTGAAAAAAGCAAAAGCCGAAAATGTCGTTGTTATTTGCAGCATTTTTGTCAATCCAACGCAATTTGATAACGCTGAAGACCTAAAAAAGTACCCCCGAACACTGGAAGCCGACTGCGAATTGCTTCGCTCCGCAAATTGTGATGCCGTTTTTGCTCCGTCGGCGGAAGAAATGTACGAAGAAATGCCCCGCCTAGCTTTTGATTTCGGAAACCTTGAAACAGTAATGGAGGGCAAATTCCGGAAAGGGCATTTTAACGGGGTTGGAATTGTGGTTGGTAAATTATTCAACATCGTTTCGCCGCACAAAGCGTATTTCGGCAAAAAAGATTTGCAGCAGGTCGCGGTTGTGAAGCGTCTTGTGAAAGATTTGAACTTCGGTTTAGAAATTATTCCGTGCGAAACAATCCGTGAAACTGACGGACTCGCCATGTCTTCCCGTAACCGCCGATTGTCAACGCAAGGAAGAGAACAAGCCTTTAATGTTTATTTATCATTGAAAATTGCTCAGGAAGCGTTGAAAATGGGCAGCACCGTTGTTCATGCAAAAGCGGAAGTTGAGCGGCATTTTAAAAACTTACCTCAGTTTGCGATCGAATATTTTGAAATAGTGGATTTTGAAACGTTTGAGCCGATCACGTTGTTTAATCCTGACCGTCAAACGGCAATTTGCACCGCTAATTACCTTGAAGGTGTGAGGCTGATTGACAATATTGTATTTTGAGGAATTAGTTAAAGTCTAAGCAGTTAAATAACCACAATAAACAGCACTGAATATGTTTTTTGGAAGAAAGAAAAATACCGAACCAGAAGAAAAAATAAGCTGGAAATTAATTCAGCAAGGGGCTGATATTGAGAATATTAAGGCAATTTCTCACAACAAACCCGTGGTGATTTTCAAACACAGTACCACGTGTTCAATAAGTGCAACAGCGTTGAGCCGTTTTGAAAGAAAGTGGAATGCTGCTGCAAACGCCGATATTTACCTGTTGGATCTTTTACGTCACCGTGACCTTTCCGCTCTAATTGCTGACACTTTTGGCGTTCAGCACCAATCACCGCAATTATTAGTGATAAAAAACGGAGAAAGTACTTTCAACTCGTCCCACTTTGGAATTTCTGCCGACGAAGTAGAAAAAATACTCTAAACAGCAATTACCAAATAGTATTTGTCAATTTCTTCAATCGTTAATTGGTGGTTGCTTTGGTAATCGGGAAGGTTTATTTTTCCCGAAAATTCTGTTTCCGAAAAGTTGAGCGTTAAGTTTTTTCTAAAATCAATTCCTCGCTTACCGTACAGTTTATATAGAGCTTCTTTAGCCGACCAAAACCATGACATTTTAATCAAATCTCCGTTTACCATCTCATTTTCCGCTGTGGTAAATAATCGGTTCATGATTCTTTTAAGTTTGTTGTTGGGCATTTCTATGTCAATTCCGATAGCTTTAGTTGGGTGAACAGCTACTACCACAAACGCTTTTGAGTGCGTTAA
>JANQUM010000454.1 GCA_030731175.1 Spirosomataceae bacterium | reverse complement strand
TGGTTCGTTTCCGTCAAAACCCATTTCGTAGTCGTTAGTTTTGTGGTACGTTCGGCGGTTTTTTAAGTCAATCGTTTGGTTTGATTCGCTGCCGCCGCTTTCTACGGCGTAGCTCAATTCTGCGTAGGAATTCCAATTGTCTAAACCTCCGTGGGCTTCGATAGTTTCGTTGAGGAGTTTCTTTGCCGGGTCACTTTCTGTTTCTGAACAAGAAGAAGCAAAAACGGCTACAAATAAAAAGGGGAGTAATTTTTTCATATAAATCAATTTGAATGTTGTGGCTTATAAACGAAGTTACAAAAATCACGGTTTCATACAGCTTAACTACTTTATACGTTTAGCGATGAAGCTTTCCAATTTATCGACCATATTTTTACTTTCCGTAAAAATGGCACGCGTTGATGGAGTACGGTTGGCTCGATGTCAAGAATAGAGTCGTAACCGTTACTTTCGCCGCCATCAGCTTGCTTGGCTAAAAATGTCATCGGGTTACATTCGTAAAGCAACCGCAATTTTCCGTTGAGGTCTAACGCCGAAGGTGGGTACATATAAATACCACATTTAATCATGTTTCGGTGGAGATCTGAAACCAATGAGCCGATATAACGGAATATGCACACTGTTCAAACTCCGCTAAATTTTCGGGATTTATGGGCGGGTATAGACCAATAATTGATTGACCATTACGTAATTTTTCTTTTTCTAAGTCTACAAATAGTATAATAATTAAACGTGTAAATTAAGATTGAAACCGCAGTGCGGCTCGAGCATTTTTACGGCTATCCATGACTAAAACGGCACCTTCGGGGCAGGTTTCTACCGCTACCTTTGCGGGTGGTTTGGGTTTTGAAATACCTCGATTGGGTTTAAATTTTCTCTTGCCAGAATGTACCGCAACGTAAACGCTTCGCCAACCATGGTTGGTTTGCCTTTTTTGACGGATTCAAACCCTTGAATAAACCGATTTCTCAACCCTTTTTTGTAAAGAGCGGTAGCCACCGTTGCGGTACTTACCTGCTTTAGCATAAAGAGCGTGTTTTCTGATACTTTTCCCCGAAAAACTTACGTAGTTAAAAAGAGGCTTAGTTTTTGGTAAATACCGATGACGCCGTTGTAGGTAATAATCATCGAAAAAATAAATGCTAAGACTAAACAAGTATTCAAAAACCAGCCAGACTTTAGGTCTTTCATTATGGTTTTATTATTCACTAAAATCATAATCAGAAGGATGGTTATTGGTAAAACTAAAACCAAAAATACCTGAGAAAATACCTGGAATTCAATTGGGTTTCCTCCAAGAATGGGCCCTATTAAGCCAATAAGTGCAGCTACTACTATTAGAATTTTGAATTGCTTTGTACCCATTTCAAACTTTCCTGTCTGAATATCTTGCACCATCATTGGTGTAATCATCAGAATAGGAAATATAGAAGACAGTCCCGCACTGAGGGTTCCGGTTAGAAAAACCACGGTTGCAAACTTACCGACAAGTGGCTCAAGAACACCCACCATATCTATGACCTTAGTGATTTCTTTTCCTTCCTTAAATAAAGTGGAAGAGGCAAGTAGTAAGATTGATGCCCCGATAATTAATAGACCAACGTTTGCGAGAATCGCGTCATTCTTTTGTTTTACTCTGTCTTTTTTTGTCCAGTTACTTGCTTGAAGAAATAGCGGGCGTGAAATAAATGTGGCTGCCGAAAGTGTTGTGCCTACCATAGCAACGCTAAGCAGCACTTTATCTTTTTCGTGCAATATTTTTGGAAGAATACCTTTTAGTACTTCAGTGGGGTTTGGAGGGGCAATAAATAGCGAGATGATAAAACAAAACGACATCAATATCACGAAGATGGAAACCACTTTTTCAAATAGTTTGAACTTTCCAATATTGAGTACGTATGTCATGATGCCAACGTTGGCTATTGCCAAACCTAAAATAATTAGATAGGCGTGTTTTCCTAAAGCAGGAAAAAAGACGTTGAAGGTTTCGAAGATTGCATTTGCGGTTGTAGAAAGGTTACCCATGAGTGCGTTGTATTGCCCAAAAGATAAACCAATAATTATCATCCACGCAAAAAAACCACCGTAAGGAATATATGTTTTGATACCTCGCAATGCTGTGAGTCCCGTTGCAAGATAAAACCGATCGTACGCTTCGCAGCAAGCCCACGAAAACAAACACGCAAAGACATTGATGAAAAGTAGGTCAGTGCCGTACTTGCTACCCGCAACAATAAAAGTTGTGACGCTACCTGTGCCAATGGCGAAGCCAACAGCAATTATAGCAGGCCCGATTTTGGCGAATACCTTGTTTACATTCATTACGTTACTTTAAGGAGTGAATTAGCGTAGTTGAATTAGAACACACCCGTTCTAATTCAACTAAAATATTACTCTACGGAAATCTCTAATTAAATTCCTAATGCTTGGCCGCCACCAATTTGGATAGTTTCGGCGGTTATGAATGAAGCATCTTTACTCGCCAAAAACGAGACCACAGAGGCCACTTCTTCTGGCT
>JANQUM010000453.1 GCA_030731175.1 Spirosomataceae bacterium | reverse complement strand
GTTACTGAATAAGTAGTGGTAACGGCAGGCGATACCGTAATTGCTACGGTGTTTGCACCTGTACTCCAGGTATATGTTCCTGAGCAATTCGCTGCGGTTAGAACAGTTGAGCCATTTGCACAAACCGTTTCGTTAATCGCCGTGATTGTCGGTGTTTCTGTAATTACAGTGATTGTCACTGGAACTGATGGTAAACTTACGCATTCATCTACAGTACAAGTTGCTGTGTAAATAGTGGTTACTAACGGATTAACGGTCATTGTTTTACCCGTTACACCCGTTGACCAAGTTACAATTCCGTCGCAGTTATGTCCAGTGAAGACTAATGCCTCTCCCGCACAAATTCGCTCTTTTCCGCAAGTTACCACTGGTGTATTTGGTCTTGGTTTCACATTAACTGTTATTGTCTGTGAACCTGTACAAGATACCCCGGTTGTACACGTAGCAGTGTAAGTAGTAGTAGCATTTGGTGAAACCGTTAGCGTACTTCCGGCTGCTCCAGTATTCCAAGTGATTGTTCCGCCTGTACATCCAGCTGCCGTAAGCGTTACTGGAGAACCCGCACATACATTGTTTGCACTCGCCGTGATGGTTGGTGCTATTCCGCCTGAACCTACAGTTATTATCTTAGATGCCGTTCCAGCACATACTCCCGTTCCGCAAGTTGCGGTGTAGGTCGTTGTTGCTGCTGGCGTCACTGTGATTGAATTTCCGGTTGCCCCAGTACTCCAGGTAATTGTTCCTGCACAATTAGCAGCAGTAAGCGTAATGGCTTCGCCACCACAAGTTGCTTCTTTGCTCGCAGTAATTGTTGGAGTTTCCTTTGAAGTAATTGTAATCGTCAACGGTGTTGAGGCCGGACTTGTACAAGATCCTACTCGACATACTGCGGTGTAAGTAGCTGTTGCAATTGGCGTAATAGTAATCGAGTTTCCAGTTGCTCCGGTACTCCAGGTGATTATTCCAGTACAACCAGCTGCAGTAAGCGTTGCTTGCTGACCTGCACAAATTGTGCTTACAGTACTCGCAATTGTCGGAGCAACTGTTGTGCTTCCTACTGTTATCGTTATAGGTTGCGAGTTAGCACTTTCACAAGTAGCCACTTTACAGATAGCAGTGTAAACTGTGTTTGTCAATGGAGCTACTTGAATCGATGACCCAACCATTCCGTTTGACCAAAGGATTGAACCAGTACATCCAGTTGCGGTCAATGTGGTGCGTGAACCACTACAAATAGTTGTTTCAGAGGCCGTTACCAATGGCGGAGCTACTGAATTTACAACAACTGTTACTGGGTTTGAAGTTGGGCTCAAGCACTCACCTACTCTACATTGAGCGGTGTAAGTAGTCGTTACGGTTGGCGTTACGGTAATCAAATTACCCGTTGCACCCGTTGACCACACTATAGTTCCGTTACAACCAACGGCTGAAATTGAAGTACTTTCTCCCGAACAGATGTAAGGGTTCGCACACGCTATGAGTGGCGTAACTGCTTTACACTCTTCAGGCTGAACTGTTACGGTTACTTTTCCGAAATCATCTTCGGTTTCAACTCCGTTACCTGGAGTTGAGTCTTTGTCGCCTTGATCTGCTTTTGTCACTTCGGCGGTATTCGTAACTGAACCCGTTCCGATAACTTTAGCAACCACTACAAACTGAACCGTTTGCCCAACAGCAATGCTATTGAACGAGGCAGTAACTGTTCCACCCGATGTTGAAGTGGCGTCGCCACCCGTTACGCTTACAAATTGAAGCGAAGCTGGCATTACGTCTTTTACTTCGACATTCGTTGCGGCGTCTGGACCGTCGTTCTTCACGCGAATCGTGTAGGTAAGGTTATCGTTTAATTTTGGAGAAGAATTACTTACAAACTTTTGAAGGCTCAAGTCAATTAATGGCTCAACACCTTGTACAGTGATTACCTCGTCATCGTCATCATCTTCGTTTACTAACGGGCCATTACCCGGAGAAGAATCTACGTCTTTTTGGTCTGCGGCAATAACCTGAGCGAAGTTCATGATATTACCAGAACCCGTTACCAATGCTTGGTAAGTCAATGTGATGGTCTGACCGACAGCAATTGTCGGGATAGTTGCCTGAAGCACGCCACCTGTATTAGTGAAGGTACTGCTTGAAACAAACGTCAAACCGCTTGGAAGTACATCCTGTACCTTTACGTTAGTAGCTGCAGTTTCTGCACCAGGCGTTTCGTTTTCGACGGTGATTGTATAAGTAACTATATCATTTCTTTCTACAATACGCTTATTGGCAGTTTTCAACAATGCGATGTCTATTAACTTATCACACGCTTTAGCTTTCACGTTCAGGATAGCCGGGTTGCTGAAACAACCCGCACCTGATTTCTCGAATAGGTAATATTTACCCGGACCGACCGACGCAGGATCTGCTACAAGCGGACTGCTTGATAGAGCACCCGTCCGCCATTCAAAGGTTCCACCTGGTGTAGTTACAGCGTTAATTATGTAATCATTTAGGCTTATTTTCTCGTCTGAACAAATATCAACCGACTCGCTACACGTTGGGTTTAGCGGGCGGGCGTTTACTTGCACTACAAGTGGTAGACGAACGTTCGGGCAATTTGCTGCCGTTACAGTTGCCAGTTCAGCGTAGTAAACAATGTTTGTTGATGGCTCTACTTTAAATTCTTCGCCGCTCTTTGTGGTGAACAGTATTGTTCCGAGGGTTGGTGTTAAATACCATTTGATATCAGAACCGTTTGAGCTAACTGCACTTACCATTGATGATTCGCCTACGCAAATGCTTTCAATAGATGCCGTAATACTTGTGATGGTATTACAATTGTTATCAATTGGCGTAACAGTGATTTCTGCATCGTCCTGATCGTCTTCACCGTCTTCATTATTATTGGGCGTTGAATCAGTATCTGTAATGTCTTTTCCTTCAGGATCTTTCGCTTGAGAAATTTCTGCAACGTTCACTATTTTTCCGGTGAAAGTTTCAGAAACCTTAAAGGTTATAGTCACCGACTTGGTCTCTCCTACTTTGATTGAAGGGATTGCCGTTTTTAGCACTGCAAAACCGCTTTCAATTTGGAAATTATCACCTATTAAAGTAAGCCCGTTCGGTACGTTATCTTTTACCTTCACGTCGGTGGCGTCAATGTCACCTTCGTTTTTCACCGAAATGGTGTAAGTAATATTATCGCCTGGCTTTACACTTGAGCTGGCAGCAATTTTTTGCAACGACAAGTCGAAGTTTCCAAGAATTTCAACTGTCTCGAAGTCATGATCGTCTTCGTCAGCAGTTGGGTCTTGCTTGCGATTTTCGTTTACAATATTGTCAACCGGCGTTCCGTCGTTGTCCGGTGTGTTGTCAAGATTTGAATCTTCGTCAATTACCGGATTCCCGTTGGTGTCTTTTGCTTCCGCAATTTCGGCAACGTTAATAAGTGAACCAATTCCAGCATCTGCCTTAACTCGTAAGTCAATACTTACAATAGTTGAAGTTGAAGGAGCTAAAGGTCCAGGAATTGTATCGTATGCAATTCCTCCTACCATTGTCCAACCTGTATCTACCATTTCAAATCCGGCAGGTACGTAATCCGCAACTACTATATTATTAACCGACTCGGTACCTTGGTTAATAACTTCAATATTGAAAGTTACCGTTTCACCAAGCATTACTTTTTTCTGGTTGGTTCTCTTCACGAGGGCAATGTCATAAATCGGACGATCCACAACCGTCACACTCGCAATGTCGTGATCATCTTCGTCTCCGCCTTGTTTTCCGTTTTCGTTTATTTCATCATTTTTCGCAACACCGTCATTATCACTAATGTCATCCGGGGTTGAATCTTTATCTTCAATCACGTTTCCGTTCGGGTCACGAGCGTCGCTAATTTCAGCGAAGTTGTCTAAGCGTGTTCCGCCCGCAAGGTTATCGTTAACTTTTAAGATAATTTTTACCGTAGCATCCTGTCCGGCTAAAATTGAAGCGATTGGAGTTTTTAGTCGGGCAATTCCCGCAACTAAATCCCAGTTCGGGTCATTTAATGAAAATCCGGTAGGAATATAATCAACCACCATAATATTGGTAGCGTTTACGTTTCCTTGGTTAATTACTTTAATATCGAAGGTTACGTTTTGACCGGGAGTTACCGAAGTAGCCGCCGTTAGTTTTTGCAAAGCAAGATCAAAGTCTGTGGCATCAATTATCTGTAACGCACAACACCCCGTGGCGTTACACGAGGATAGATCTGCGGTAAATGTATAACTTCCAGGTCCGGTGATTGCTAAAGAGCCATCCGCCAGAACCGAAGCTTGCGTGGTTGCCGAAGTAACGGCAACGTCATTACGCATCCATTTTGTGTTGGCAACGCCAACATACATTGGAGGAATTGAAACGTTATACTCGTCGCCGACGGTCCAAAGGATTGGAACAGAGAAACAAGCCGTAGCGATGTCATCTTCGTAGAGCTTTTTGTTTCCTGGTACAGAATCGTAATCTTCCTCATTTACCGATTTTACCTCGGCAACGTTAAAGAAAACACCCATTGCCGTAGTTTTTACGGTTGCCGTAACTTCAAGCCTGACCGTCTGCCCGGCAGCGAGACTTGGTATTGTCCAAGCTCCTGTACCGGTAGTATTATTATACGACCAACTGCCAGATTGTGTTACGCCCGAACCGTACTGGAGGCCAGCGGCGGGGAACATATCCTCAACTACTATCTGCGTTGCAGTAGTAGAACCCTCGTTCTGGAGCGTCATGGTGAACTTCACCAGATCTCCAGCTTGCGGCTGAGAATTATCAATGTTTTTTGACAATTTCAAATCGACCGTCGGGAGCTGCCCGAATGCCGTCATGAATGTCATAAGTATGAATAGCATTGAAGCTACGTACTTAAATAGTGGTTTTTGTAAAGATTTAAATCCCATATCCTTTGGATTTTGCGTTTGCGAGTTCACTTGAGTGTGTTTTTCAATAGGTTCAGTAATAGCATTCAGAGAAGAATTACCGATTGTCTTACCATTTACAACGGTGAGGCTTTCAGGAATCCCCGTACCAGTGCTTTGCCTATATATAATATGTTGTTCCTTAGTAGCCAAAATTTGCGGGGCAAACCCTAAGCTTTTTGTTAAACCTACCGCTTCTGAGCGGTTTGGTTCAGAATTTCTACCGGTTGTTAAAACCTCCGGGTTGTTTCTGGTTTCAGAATGTACTTGTGTAAAATTCATCAGCATAAGCGATAAGCCTTTATAATAAGGAACAGTTTATAAAATAAGCAAAACCGTAATACAGTTTTTCTCTTACCCTTTACTGCTCTAAAATTATGCCAAACGACTTATGATGAAATAAAAAAAATAAAAATGAATCATCATTATACCTAAATAGCTCATATACAGCACCTTAAAGCACATAGACTCAAATAATAATAATTGAAGCAAAATACTTTAATAATGAGAAAACGAGCAAATAAGCTATATTTTTTGCTCGTTGGGGCTTAACTAAAACTGTGCCAAAATAAAAAACGGATAACCTTGTGAGTTAACCGTTTTTATTAAAGAAAATGAATGTAATCAGAAATCATGCCCGATAGAAAAGTGTAAAATCGGCTTATTCATTTCTTTATCTTCAAAACCCCAGGCATAATCTGCTCGAACAAAATAACCAAGAATAGAAGTTCTGACCCCAAAGCCATTCCCCATCAAGAACGGATTTTTGAAATTAGTTACTGTTGCCCTGAACGGGTTATTGCCACCGCCCACAAGCTCTGTATTCAAACTATTCTGACGACTGAACGGCCCGTTTTCTCCTTGCCATGCTGTACCAATATCATTAAAAGCGATAAATTGTAAATTCTTCAAAGCGTTTGATGCCAAAGCACCGTTTGAAACAAAATCTGCGATTGACAATCGGAGTTCAACGTTTGTTAACAAATGATTATTACCATAAATCCTTGCAAAATTGAACCCACGCAGGCTTCCCGCAAAATTATAAAATGCAATATCACTTAAATCTCCGGGAACGCCGTTCGCCTGCCCATTTCCAGTTTGCACTTGTCTGTTTATCCAGTTTTCCGTTCCACCCAAAAATGTCGTCTTGGGAGCATTTCCGGTAGAGGTTCCGTAAGAAAGCCTCGCCGCAAGCACTATACCTTTTACGAGTGGCTGGTAATGTCGGGCATCAATTGTAAAGCGGTTGAAACCACGCTCATTATTGAGTCCAACGTATTTTTCGTAACGTACAAGAGCCTTTGTTCCAACCTCTACGTTTGGAAAAGGCTTATAAGATTTATCAAAGACAAGCTCACCAACCGCCCCTGAATAGTACCGATTTATATTTGCCCGGCCGAGTTCAAAGTAATTTATATCGGTGGTATTTACGAGGAAAGGCGAGCCACTAACCCGCAAGTTATTTGATAGCGGATAAGAAATCGTACCTTCAACTCGGTGATAAAGTACTCGTCGCAGGATAACAAAATTTGCATCTGCGGGCAATGTCAACCCCAGCGGACGGAACAAGTACTGATTTCGCTCTTCGGCGGTTTCCAGGAAAATGGAGCGACGTTGAAAGCTCAAGCCCCAATCGATACGGTTTGTATTATTTTTATAGGAAGCAGATACATCATGGTTTCTGAAACTCGGTGCAATGTACAACCCAAATTTAAACACGTTATTTTCGAGCATATCGTTAAGCATCAACGAATTCTTCATGCCAAGCCGTCGCAGCGGGTCATTCACAAAATCTGTCTGAATATCGTTTGTGACAAGCAAATTTTGATAAGCCTTCGGGGCGGTAAGCTTAAATTCTTCCCTGCCGCGATTGGCACGGGTTAGCGTTTTGCCTCTTTTGCTCGGTGCTTTAGAAGACGAAGAAGCTACACCAATTTTTACCTTATCGATATTCCCTGCCTCAAATACGTAGTTATCGGTATCAACTTCGTTTGCCCGAAGATTAGGCAGTTGCGTTATTTGCGGTAAGGTGGCATTGGGTGTTTGTTCAACTTTTTCGGCAACGCTTGCGTCGTCGTTAATTGCATTACGCAAATGCATATCTTTGAGGTAATAATCGCTCCATTCCCGCAAAAACCGATTATAGGAAATGCCGAGTGTACTCGTTATGCTGGATTGCTCGTCCCGAATAATGCGGGTCAGATTCAGAATGTTGGAAATATTATCCATTCCGTACCGCTGGGCAATGTAGTGCCAAATAGATTGGCCAACAATAGCGGCATCATCTCCTTTAAGCGTTTTAAGTTTTTTATCTTGAGCCTGAATCACTTTAGCCTTCATCAGGTTAAGCTCTTCTTCACTTCCGTTATCATGCGAAACATAACGAGCAACGCCAGACATATACCAATCAGGCACAGTTAACATCAGCGAGCTTTGCAACACTTCTTTCAAACTGCCGCCATAGAGCATATCGTAAACAAATAACTTGGCGACTTGCTGCACAATATCAGCTTCAAAATTTTTCTCGTTTCCGGCGTACGCAATCTCGACCCGTGAGCGGGAAAGATTCAAAATGCCGCCGTCGTACTCAATCGGTGAAGTAAGACCAATGTTGCTTTGCTCTAAATCTTTGGGTGAATTATATATAAAGAGCTTCATCATCGTGAACGGCGTATAACCCAACACTTCGGTGATACGGTCAAACTCACCTTCGGCAATTTTTGCGGCACGCTCAGAAAGCTCGTTTCCGCCACGGTAATAATTTACTTCAAAATTATTAGAGCGGGTTGTCTTCCAGTCAAAGTTCTTGTACTGAATTCGGTTTTTACCAAATTCTTCTTCCGACGCAGCATAAAAATTTTGTGCGGAAAGAAAAGGCAAAAGCATTACCGAAAAAAGGAGCGTTAATATAATTCTTTTCATTGCTGGGCTGAATCGTTCGTAAGTACTAATATAACGTATAAAACCGCTCGATGGTTGTTTCAGAATTGATTTCTTTTCCTTGCAGTAGAAAATCACGAAATTGCCGGGCAAAAAACGGAGCAATAGAAACGCCCTTTGTACCCAAACCATTGAAGATATATATATTAATGTACTCTGGGTGTTTTCCCAAAAATGGGCGGCGATCAGTGGTAGAAGGACGAACACCGGCTTGCTGACTGATAATTCTGTAGTCTGATTTGAAGAATTTCCCGATTTTTTCCTGCAAAGTAGCCCGTGCTTTTTCAGTAATTTCAAAATCAAGATCATGCCAACTGTAAGTTGCCCCAAATCGGCATTTCCTTTCGGCAAGTGGAATAACCCACGAACCCTGATTCACTATTTCAGTAACCGCATAATCTGGGCTTTCCACTAAAAGCGTTTCTCCTTTTACCGGATTGAAAGGCAACCAATTAAAAAATGGATTATTCTTTGCGTGGAAGCCTTCGCAGAAAATGATGCTTTTAGCTTCGTAACTTTTATAAATAACGTTTTCGGGTTTGACTTTTAATTCATCATAATTAAAAGCTTCGTTTGCGTAGCTTTCGGATGCAATGAAATGGCTTTTAAGCGTTTTTAATAATTCAGGCACGTCCACCCAACCCGCGTCTGCGGTTTGCAAACCTCCCAAATCGTTCGCAATAAATTGACCCATTTTTTCAAAATCCTTCGCGTCCGAAACGTAATGAGCAATTTCATGTTTCAGAATGGCGTTTTGAAATTGCGTTCGCTGCTTTTCGTTTACGTACGGACGAAAAAGCCCCGTTTGATGAAAAAATTTGGCGTTGAAACGTTGCTCAATTTCGGGATAGTACGTTTTTAAGAAAGGGAAAAGCTCATCAGCAAGCCACGTTTTTGCTAAGTGCCGCCCCGTTACCGGATTAAACATACCACCCGCCACCTGCGATGATGACGGAAGGGATTCGTCATTCAAGACAAGTACCTTTTTATTGGCTTGTAGTAATTCGTACGCGAGCAAACTTCCGGCAATTCCCTGCCCAACAATTATATAATCAAGCATGATTGGCTATTTTGCGGGCGATGGCTTGGTCGGCGAGCAAACATACAGCACCAATTTGTTCGTCAAATGTCATGTAAGAAGTGTCAATCAAAACTGCATCAGCGGCTTGCCGCAACGGGCTTTCATTACGAGTTGTATCAATAAAATCTCGCTTTTTGATGTTTGCCAAAATTTCGTCTAACGTTGCCGTTTCGCCTTTAGCAAGCAATTCAATTTGCCGCCGCTCGGCACGAATCAGCGGCTCGGCGGTCATGAATACTTTGAGGTGAGCATCCGGAAAAACGACCGTCCCGATATCCCGCCCATCCATAACAACGCCCTTTTTCGCTCCCATAACTCGCTGCTGAGCAACGAGCGAGTGCCTTACGTCCGCAATGGCACTTACTTCGCTCACTTTATTCGCAACGTACAATTTACGGATTTCGTCTTCCACGTTTAGCCCGTTCAGGTAAGTGACTCCCTCTCCTACTTTTTCCCGACGAAATTCAATGACAATATTTTCTAAGGCACGAGCAACTTCCTTCGGGTTAGTCAGCGAAATCCGGTTATTTATAAAATATAGCGTCACGGCACGGTACATTGCCCCGGTGTCAATATAAGTATAGTCTAACTTTGCGGCTACCTGCTTGGCCGTAGTACTTTTTCCGCAACTTGAATAACCGTCTATTGCGATGATAATATTATGCATAAAGCGAATTTGTTTTTTTCAACTGCGAATATATAAAGGAAAAGGCTAATAGCGGAATTTGAAAAGTGAAAGCATCAACTTTGGCAAAAATCAAGCAAGTAGTGCAAAAAGCTAAACGACTAAAATTTTCGGAGAATGAACGCTTTTAGTAACTTGCCAACCATTTATAAAAACGCAATGCTCTCAGACTTTGGATTAATCCTACTTTTTACGCTCGGCGGCTTTTTCCTGTTCGGAACGGTGATGACAATTGCCCGTTTTGTGCGAAAAAATAATCCGAACGAACAAAAACTAAGCACCTATGAATCTGGCGAAGAGCCAACTGGAAACGCAAGCGTGCGGTTCAACAACCGTTTTTACGTAATTGCGTTGGTCTTTGTGCTTTTTGACGTTGAATTAATCTTCCTTTTTCCGTGGGCAACCGTTTTCGGCAATGCTCAGTTTGTTGCCGAAACAAACGGACTATGGGGCTGGTTTGCCATCTTAGAAATGTTCATTTTCGTATTCGTTTTGGTAATCGGACTCGCCTACGTATGGAGAAGAGGGTATATTGATTGGATAAAACCTGTACAAAAAGAGAATACATTTACCACAAAAATACCCGAAGAATACTACGAACGCATCAATCAGAAGTATCAGTAGTTTTGAGCTGCTATTCTTCAAGAGAAAATCATTGGGCGTTTCTCTATGGACATTATATTGTCCATTTAATTTCAATTATATAAAAAGTCCCCCTTTAGGGGCGGAGGGGTTATGGATTTTGAAACATTAGATTACAACGAACGCCACAAAAGCGGCGAGGCCGAGGTGATTCTCACCAATATTGAAGAATTATCTAATTGGGCAAGAGCCAATTCGCTTTGGCCAATGGGCTTTGGGTTGGCGTGCTGTGCCATGGAAATGATGGCAACTTACGCCTCTAACTATGATTTAGAACGTTTGGGCGTTTTTCCGAGAAACAGCCCCCGCCAATCTGACTTGATGCTGATTTCGGGAACGGTGACTTTCAAAATGGCAGATCGCATAAAACGACTGTATGAACAAATGGCAGAACCCCGTTACGTAATTTCAATGGGAAGTTGCTCAAACTGCGGCGGCCCGTATTGGGAGCACGGCTACCACGTAGTAAAAGGCGTGGATAAAATCATACCGGTCGATGTGTACGTTCCTGGTTGCCCGCCCCGTCCCGAAGCTCTATTGGGTGGCATCATAAAATTGCAGGAAAAGATAAAAAACGAAGTTTATAAGGAAATTTGACCCCTATCAAATTCAGTGCCAACTCTTTAATTTTCAATTGAATTAGCTTACATACGTTTCTAACGAAAATTCAATTTGCTAACTATCAGTAATTTGGAAAATACTTTACAAAATTTTTATTCTAAATTATTCTTGGCACAGTAATTGAATGTACCTGAGTAGAATATTAATTGAGATTCGCATTTTATAATTTATAAAATCGATTTCTAAATTCCCATATTCAAAAGGTTCACTCAATACTGAAAAGTCATCCGATATTGTCGGGTGACTTTTTTATTTGCTTCAAAACCTCCAAAAATTCATAAAGCATCAATGCCGTGGCACCCCAAACCCATTCGTCCTGAATGATGAAGCCGTTAGTTTTGATCTTCGTTTTCCTGATAAAAATTGACCGCTGCTCCTCTTGTATATTGTGCATCAAATCGGTTAACGAAACTTCAATTACTTTGTCAACTTCTCTTTTATCTGGAAAAAAATCGGGTCGGTAATTTTGGAAACTTACGTAAGGCGTTACCCAAAAATTACTTGGCGGAATAAAAACTTTCGTCAAATTTCCCATTACCTGCACGTCAATTGCCTTGATCCCTACTTCTTCCTGAGCCTCCCGTAAAGCAGTCCGGGCAAGGTTTTCGTCTTGCGGCTCTACTTGCCCGCCCGGAAAAGCAATTTGTCCGCCGTGCGTCCCGTCATATTTCGGGCGTAAAATCAACGGAAAATAAATATCGTTTTTGTGTGGGTACAAATTTAAAAGCACCGCACTGATGCGGGTTTTGGCATTCGGAGTAGGCGAACCAAACGCTATATTGGGCTCAATACGCGGAGGAAGCCCGGCGTGGCCAGGAAGCGGGTTTTTAAGGATTTCGGACAAATCTTTTATCAACGGTTTAAATTGCACGGCAGTAGAGTGTTTTAGTGTCTTGCACAAATTTAGAAATATCTGTGCAAAAAAATCCATACTTAATACAATTCACAAACTGTGCCTTTCTTTTGTTTAATCTAAAAAGGAATTAAATTAGCACTCATCAATAAGAATTAAACCAACACTTCATAACATGGAATTCAAGTACACCGTAGAAAACAACATTGCCATAATCAGCTGGGATATGAAAACTTCCCCGATGAACGTCCTAAACGACGTATCAATCCCCGAATTTGAGCAACACGCCAACGCCGCCATTGCCGACGAAAACGTGAAGGGTATCATTATCACCTCAGAAAAAAACGAATTTATTGCCGGAGCAGACGTAAAAATGATTCTGAAAAACGCCGACAAAAATCCGCAGGAAATTCATAAATTATCAATGGATTTGAACCGCCTCGCTACCCGTTTAGAGCGAAGCGGAAAGCCCGTAGTGGCGGCAATGAACGGCACGGCATTAGGTGGCGGTTACGAAATTTGTTTGGGTTGCCATCACCGTGTTGCGTTGAATAACCCAAGAGCCGTAATTGGCTTGCCAGAAGTATCGCTCGGCTTACTTCCCGGCGGCGGCGGAACGCAGCGTTTGCCAAGATTAATCGGAATGGAAGCAGCATTACAACTCATGACGCAAGGAAAACGCGTTTCGCCGAAAGAAGCACTGGAATTCGGAATGGTGGACGAAATTGCCGAAACCAAAGAAGAAATGATGCAAAAAGCCGTGGCGTGGATCGAAGCGAATCCTACCGTTATGCAGCCGTGGGACGAAGTAAACCGCAAAACGGGCGAAATTCAGGCAAAAAATAATTACAAAGTACCGGGCGGAAATGTGCAGTCTCCGAAAGGAATTCAGATTTTCAACGGCGGAACGGCAATGCTCATGGACAAAACCCGTGGCAATTACCCCGCTCCCATCGCCATCATGTCGTGCGTTTACGAAGGCTTACAGGTAAACATTGACAAAGGACTCGAAATTGAAGCGAACTATTTTGTTAAAATGGCGACTTCTAAAGAAGCCAAAAACTTAATTGGCGTCATGTTTTTGGGGAAAGGCAAAGTAGATAAACTCGCTACCCGACCAAAAGATATTGAGCCAACCGACGTAAAAAAACTCGGTATTTTAGGAGCCGGATTTATGGGTGCGGGCATTGCCTACGTTTCGGCTTTGGCGGGAATTGAGGTCGTGTTGAAAGACGTTTCCGTAGAAGCCGCCGAAAAGGGAAAAAGTTACTCCAAAATGCTGATCGAAAAAGGCATTGCAAGAGGAAAAACAACCGCCGAAAAAGGCGAAAAATTATTAAGTAATATTCACGCCACCGCCGACGCCAAAGACCTGCAAGGCTGCGACTTAATCATCGAAGCCGTTTACGAAAACCGCGAACTCAAAGCAACCGTAACGCAGGAAGCCGAACCGTTCTTAAGCGAAACGGGCGTATTTGCTTCCAACACCTCCACCATTCCGATTACCGGACTTGCCAAAAACGCCAAAAACAGCGACGAT
>JANQUM010000452.1 GCA_030731175.1 Spirosomataceae bacterium | reverse complement strand
ATTTTACAGTTAATTATCATTATTTCGGTTATGTTCTATACAGACTGGCGTCTCTCGCTTATTAGTCTGTCAACCGTGCCTTTGATGCTGGTTTCGACCTATATTTTTAAAGAAAAAATAAAAGAGTCGTTTAATCTCGTGAGAAATGCCGTTTCGAATTTGAATTCGTTCGTTCAGGAGCACATTACAGGAATGAACATCGTGCAGATTTTCAACGCGGAAAAGTTAGAGTATGATAAGTTTGAAAAAATAAACGCTGAACACCGCGATGCAAATATCAAATCAGTGTTTTACTATTCTGTCTATTATCCAGTGATTGAAGTAATTTCGGCTTTGGGCGTCGGTTTAGTTGTTTGGTACGGAGCGAGGCAGATCATCAATATGGAAGTTACTTTTGGTACAGTTACGGCTTTTATTATGTTCATAAACCAGTTTTTCCGCCCGATTAGAATGATTGCCGACCGAGTGAATACCTTACAAATGGGAATTGTAAGCACCGACAGGATTCTTAAACTGCTAGACAGCGATGAACTAATTGACAACAACGGAAACATTACTGCTGACTTAAACGGAAGGGTTGAATTCAAAAACGTATGGTTTGCATACAACGAAGATAATTATGTTTTGAAAGACATTTCTTTCATGGCAAAAGAGTCCGAAACAATTGCATTTGTGGGAGCAACAGGAGCAGGAAAGTCATCTATTATTAACTTATTATCAAGATTTTACGAAATCAATAAAGGGCAAATTTTAATTGACGATCGCCCAGTTTCTGAGTATGAAATTGGTGCCTTAAGAAAACAAATTGGAGTTGTTTTACAAGATGTTTTCCTGTTTTCAGATACCATCGAATATAACATTAACCTCGGCGACAAATCAATTACGCGAGAGCAAATTGTAGAAGCCGCAAAGCTGGTGGGTGTTCATGATTTTATTATGCAACTACCCAATAATTACGAATACAACGTGCAAGAACGCGGAGCAACACTTTCCGTTGGGCAGCGACAATTGATTTCCTTCGTAAGGGCTATTGTGCAGAATCCTAATATTATTGTTTTGGACGAAGCTACCTCCTCTGTAGATACCGAAACCGAAGAACTGATTCAGGCGGCAATTGAGAAACTAATGAAAGGGAGAACTGCTTTAGTAATTGCTCATCGCCTCAGCACTATTCAGAAAGCTGATAAAATAGTCGTGTTAGATAAAGGAAAAATCGTTGAGTCAGGAACGCACCAAGAACTTTTAGAGCTTGATGGTTTTTACAACAATCTGCATAATATGCAGTATGACACGCAAGAGGCGTAATTAATTCACACCAGAAAATCTCGGGTTAACAATACTATTATTCATAGAACCGAAAGTATAATTAAAACCGAACGAAGTGTAGTAATCTATTGTAGTGGGGAGTTGAGATCCACCCAACAAAATATTTGACGTATCTGAACTTGTTTGAGCTAAAGAAATTTGATTCTTTATTTGACTCCCGTTTCCGTAAAAACGCAGAAAAAGACCTTCGGCTACCCGCAAACGTAGTTCGAGTTCCAAACTAATTCGATATTTCGATAAATCATTGAGGTATTGATACCCGTTCATTTCCGCACTAAAATTTCCCCAAGGCTGCGTCAAACCCATAATACCAGTAATCTGCTGGTAGGGAAGTGTTTCTTCGATTTTGTCAAAAATAGTGGTTTCTATATAATCGAGTTTACGAACTCCCGCCTGATAAATCAAACGCATTTGCCTTTTATTGAACTCTTCCTAAACCGCCAATCGACCAATTTTTAGAAAACGACTTTACATACAACGTATTAAAACCGTAACTATTTACTACTACTTTATTCTCAACTGAGTCAACGATGACACTATTTGCTCGTTGATTAAAATACGTATTAAAGCTAAATTTAGACTCATCAGTTGTTCTTCCGCCACGAAAAAAACCGTCAGTTCTGATAGATTTTCGGTTACTTTCTCCCTCAAAGCGTCCATCTGCACCTACGCCAAAAATCCAATTATTCCACTTATCAATCTGTGAATTTGCATCAGTAATTATAGGTTTAATTTTAGGGTAATCAATAACAACATCCGTCCCCAAATTACTAGCAAGTACGTACTGATAAAGCCCTCTCTTTATATTTTTAAGGATTTTGTTCCGCTGAATATCTACTGTGTCGTCGTTTTTTGTAGCGAATTCCACCAACTGATCCTGTTTATCAAAAGCGTGTTGTCCAATAAAATTTACCTGATAAACCCTACCGCCAGAGGCATTTGTCTGGTCTGTAATGAAAATTTGAACGTCTGCCTCCTGCTGGTCACGTACAATGTCAAAATAGGTTAATTCAACAATCAAAAAATCCTCGTAGCAACGAGCTTGTTGACAATTAAAGAATATTTTGGGGGTAGAAGAAGTTTTCAATTCCTGTGATAAAGAAGCAAAAAATGAGAAAGCGAGAAAAGTTGAAAGAATATATTTCACAAACATTGTATATTTCATGTAACAAATATAATTAAATAGGCTTAAGTGTAGCACTGACACGTTAAACAAACGACCCT
>JANQUM010000451.1:1248-2557 GCA_030731175.1 Spirosomataceae bacterium | reverse complement strand
GACCAGTGGTCGTTAAATTAGTGGTATTGGTAAAGTTTTAAAGCTAATTAATGATTCAACCAAAGTTTTATTTGCATCAAATGACTATTGACCGTAAATTGACATCTTATCTGTAAAATATCCAAAATTTATTAATTTATAATTCATGAACAGAAGAAATGCGTTACAACGAGTAGCCATCATGATGGGCGGTGCAATCTCCGCCCCTACCATGGTTGCGATGCTTCAGGGGTGCAGCACGGAGGGCGAAACCGCTACTGGATTCTCTTTTTCGGCTGATTACAAAAAATTAGTTGCCGAAATCGCCGAGGTAATTATACCCAAAACCGACACGCCGGGTGCTAAAGAAGCTGGTGTCGGACCGTTTATTGAGACAATGCTCAGCGACTGTTATACCGAGATGCAACAAAAACATTTCATTACTGGGCTTGATGCCGTAGCAGCAAAAGCAAAAACAGCAGGTGGTGATTTTGAGTCGCTAACTGCCGAACAAAAGACCGACATCCTGAAAGCTATGGAAGCGGACGCTAAATCAGAAATGGATCAACAAAAAGGTGAAGCGGCGGCGAAAATTCGTGATTCTGAAACTGGCCTTGAAAAAGCAGTAGATAAAGGTACTGAAGTCGAAGTTCCCGTTCCTTTCTTCAATCTGATGAAAGAGTTGACCCTTTTCGGTTATTTCACTTCTGAAGTTGGCTGTAAAGAAGCTCTTGCGTATTTGCCAATTCCGGGTCGTTACGAAGGTTGCATTCCGTTAGAGCCGGGTCAAAAAGCTTGGGCGTTGTAAAAATTCAATAACTCTAAAAATCTATTCATAAATGTATATTCAAGGAAAAGGAACAGAAGCAAATACCTACGATGCAATCGTGGTTGGCTCGGGAATTTCGGGTGGTTGGGCTGCCAAAGAACTCACCGAAAAAGGACTAAAAGTTGCAATCATTGAGCGTGGACGAGACATCAAACACATCGAAGATTACACAACAGCACAGCAAGACCCGTGGGAATTTCCGCACCGCGGAAGACCCGACGAACAAACAAAAAAAGATTATTGGGCGGGTGTTAGAACTGGCTATACCGCCAACGAAGAACACCGCACGATGTTCGAAAAAGACATTGAAAACCCGTATGAAGAAAAACGCCGCTTCGACTGGATACGTGGGTATCATACGGGCGGACGTTCCCTGATGTGGGGTCGCCAAAGTTACCGTTGGAACAAACGTGACTTTACCGCAAACGGTGAGGAAGGCATTGCGATTGATTGGCCAATCAGGTACGAAGATATAGCCCCGTGGTACGATTACGTAGAGCG
>JANQUM010000451.1:0-1238 GCA_030731175.1 Spirosomataceae bacterium | reverse complement strand
AAATGAACTGTGTAGAGCAGGAAATAAAAAAAGGGATAGAAGGTAATTTCCCTTGCAGAAACATGACAATTGGGCGGGTAGCTCACTTGACAGAACCTACTGAAGAGCAAACGGCTCTTGGCAGGGCAAGCTGCCAGTTTAGAAATCGGTGCATGAGGGGTTGCCCGTACGGTGCGTATTTCAGTACGCAATCTGCTACGTTACCCGCCGCAATGAAAACAGGGAATCTGACCCTGATAAATGATAAGATTGTTTATGAAGTCATTTTTGACGACGAAGCAGGCAAAGCGGTTGGTGTAAAAACCATAGACCAAAACACAAAAGAGGAAGTTGAGTATTATTCAAAAATAATCTTCCTCAACGCGTCTGCGATCAATTCGGCTTGGATCATGATGCAGTCTAAATCAAAGACTCACCCTAACGGTTTAGGGAATGCCTCAGGGCAATTGGGTCGCAACATAATGGATCACCACCTCGCCGCGGGAGCTTCTGGTAGTTGGGAAGGTTTTGAGGATAAGTATTATGTTGGTCGCCGACCAAACGGAATCTACATTCCTCGTTTTGCCAATTGGGGCAGCGATAAACGTGACTTCTTGCGTGGCTTTGGCTATCAAGGCGGAGCCAGCAGAGGTCGTGGAGCCGATTCTGAAGAATCGTTCGGAGCAGATTTCAAATCAAAAATGACGGAAGTAGGTCCTTGGAATTTCGGAATGGGTGGTTTTGGAGAGACCCTCCCTGATGAGAATAATAGAATGACCCTGACCAGTAATAAAGATAAATGGGGTTTGCCAATCATTGAATTTGATGCCGCTTGGGGCGATAACGAATATAAAATGCGGGAAGCAATGGTGAATGAAGCAGCCAATATGCTTGAAGCCGCCGGAGTAAAAAACGTCCGCACTTATAACGATACAGAAAAAGCACCGGGAATTGGTATTCATGAAATGGGAACCGCACGCATGGGACGCGACCCAAAAACATCTTGCCTAAACAGTAACAACCAAGTTTGGGGTGCAGAAAACGTTTTCGTGACAGACGGAGCATTTATGACTTCCGCTTCGTGCGTGAATCCTTCATTGACTTACATGGCAATGACGGCTCGTGCGGCAGATTTTGCGGTAAAAGAAATGAAGAAAATGAATCTGTAATTTCTTGTGAGAAGTTAAATTCGAGATATAGAAATGAGGCTGTCTCAAAAAGGCAGTCTCTTTTTGTTTTTAAGGTGTATAATAATAGTG
>JANQUM010000450.1 GCA_030731175.1 Spirosomataceae bacterium | reverse complement strand
CCATTTACGTTAGAAACGCTCCAAATCATTTTCCCTTACTCTTTAATTGTGGCGGGCGTGGGCTTGATTGAAAGTTTATTGACATTAAACTTAATCGACGAAATCACGGAAACCCGTGGCAGTAGTAACCGAGAAGCCGTAGCTCAAGGAGCAGCAAACTTGCTTTCGGGGTTCTTCTCAGGAATGGGCGGTTGTGCCATGATCGGGCAAAGTTTAATCAATATTTCATCTGGTGCACGGGCGAGACTTTCGGGCATTGTGGCATCCGTTATGCTGTTGGTTTTTATCATGTTTGGGGCAAATTTGATTGAACAAATGCCCGTGGCTGCTTTGACCGGTTTGATGATTATGGTGGCAATTGGCACGTTTGAATGGGCGAGTTTGCGGGTTTTTGGCAAAATGCCTAAACACGATATCTTCGTCGGAATTTTAGTTGCCGGAATCACCGTTTTACTTCACAACTTAGCCTTAGCCGTTCTGATTGGTGTGATTATTTCGGCCCTTGTTTTTGCGTGGGAAAACGCCAAACGCATTCGGGCAAGAAAAACAACGGACGGAAACGGCGTGAAACATTACGAAATTTACGGTCCGTTGTTCTTCGGTTCGGTGCAGGCATTCAACGATAAATTTGACGTTTTGGGCGACCCAAACGAAATTGTAATTGATTTTCAGGAAAGCCGGGTAAATGATATGTCGGGCATTGAAGCGTTGAATAAAATCACGGAACGTTATGAGAAAGCAGGAAAGAAAGTTCATTTGAAGCACCTCAGCCCAGATTGCCGCGTTTTGCTTAAAAATGCCGAAAAAATCATTGACGTAAACATTTTGGAAGACCCAACTTATAAAGTAGCGGTAGATAGGTTTTAGAGAGCATTTTGAAGTTCAATTCCAATAATTTTTATTATTTTTGATAAAAAAAGCTATGTACACAACGGTTAGTGGCTACTACAAGGACGGTGAATTATTCTTGAACGAAAAACCTGAGAAGCTAAAAAACTCAAAGGTCTTGATTACTTTCTTGGAAGAGAAGTTTGAAGAAAAAACTCCTAAAGGAATAAAGCTTGGAAGCCTTTCTGATAGAGGCTTTTCGATTCCAGATGACTTTAACGACCCAATCGAAGACTTAAAAGAATACATGTAAATGGCAATTTTAGTTGATCCTCAGATATTTATCTGGAGTCTTATTTCTCCTGAAAAAATCAAAATCGCCAATAAAGATTTACTAAGAAATAATACTATTTATGTTTCAGTCATCAGTTTTTTAGAAATAGCAATCAAACAGAAAGTCGGTAAACTCAATGAGCTGACTCAAACTACTGCTGAATTAAAAAAACAAGCGATTACAGACGGGTTTCAAATATTAGATTTAACTATTGAGCAAGTTTCGTATTACGATAGCTTACCTCTTTTTAGTGAGCATCGAGATCCGTTTGACAGAATTTTACTCGCAACTTCCCTCTACGAAAAGTTCAAGATTATGTCATCAGATGCAAATTTCAAACTTTACGAGGAACAGATAGAGTTAATAATTAATTAGTACCTCCTTCTACTTACTGCTCATTTGTTTTGCAGGCAAATTAGTAAGTGACTCAAGTGGGGTTTTAAAACACAATCGGCGTAAAAGTAATATCCACCCTCCTATTCCGCATTCTGCCGATGTTAGAATTATTGTTAAACGTTGGATTCTCCAAACCATCGCTGCGGAATTTTATGCTTTCTGGCGAAACCCCCATTCGCCTTAACTGCTGAATTACAGAGCGGCTTCGCATATCAGAAAGCCATTGATTGTACTCTTTTCCTCCGATATTATCAGTGTGGCTGATAATGGTTACATCGTAATAATCAATGTTTTTCAGCGTTTTTACAAAATCGCCCAATTCTGTAACCTGCTCGTTATCAATATAATAACTTCCCCCGCCAAAAAATATATTACGAGTTTCTTCTTTTGGTTGCTGGGAAATTCCTGAAACGGATATTCCCGAAACCAAAACCATTACAAGTAGCTTCCCGACAATTTTCACTGAGCTTCCCATCACTTTCTCGCTAAAATTTAACAATATTTAATTCGTAACCGTGCAACGCTAAAAATTACCGCATCGTCTTATTTCAAAAGGTAAATAAAAAAACACAAAATGAAAAAGAACATCATCAGATTAACACTCGCGGCTTTACTAATCAGTTATTTTGCAACGTCTGTAAACGCCCAAAACTCTGTAAGCAAACAGCAAATAAAGGTCAGGGTTGAGCGGGAAATTGACGGACGAAAAACTGTGCAGGAAAAAACCATCGACGCTTCAAACATGACGGAAGCAGAACGGGAAGCCACCATTGATAGTTTGCAAAATGCCATGATGGGCGAAGGTTTTGCCGGAAAAAAAATAAAAGTAATTATCGAAGATACAGATAAAGCCCATTCGCGTGAAGACGAAGACCGCTTTGAGTTTCGAGATAGCGAGCCACAAACTATCGACGGCTATTATTTTGACGAAAACAACCGAAATTACCGATTCAAAAACAGTAAACCAAAAGTAATTATCAAGAAACGGCATTCTGATCAC
>JANQUM010000449.1:2230-2569 GCA_030731175.1 Spirosomataceae bacterium | reverse complement strand
GATTACGAGGAAGGAGCCGATATGCTGATGGTAAAACCCGCATTGAGTTATTTAGACGTTATTCGGGCAATGAACGAAGCCTTCCCAATTCCGATCACGGCTTACAACGTTTCCGGGGAATACGCCATGCTAAAAGCTGCCGCTCAAAACGGCTGGATTGACGGCGAAAGGGCAATGCTTGAAATGCTTCTGAGCATGAAACGTGCCGGAGCAAGCGTGATTTTAACCTACTTTGCGAAGGAAGCGGCTGAGGTATTGAATAGATGAGCTAAATGGTTTCCTTCAGAAGAAATTATTCTAAAAAACTTTCCTCTTCTGTTGAAGGGTGCTATACCTTAC
>JANQUM010000449.1:0-2220 GCA_030731175.1 Spirosomataceae bacterium | reverse complement strand
GAAATTAGCTCAAAGAGTTGCAGAAAGAGAAGTTCTTGATAAAAAAACTAAATCTATGAAAACCTATTTTGCACTCGTTGTGCTTGCGTTTGGAAGCCTTTCCTGCAAAGAAAAAATTGATCCAGATGGCATCGTCGGCGATTGGGGTTTTGCTTACGAAATTCGCACCAAAGATGCGAATGGCAACTACGGCGAGTGGACTCAAATAAACACGTTGGTTGCTGTTCCGCCAATTTCATTCACCGCAGACGGTCAACTACTCTACGATTATAAAACCCCCAGCGAATGCTGCACTTTTCGTAAATACGAAGTCAAGGGAACACAACTTCTGCTTTCTGATCCGATTATCTGCGTAAATGCAAGTTGTTCAGATTGCTCTACTTGGGAGATTGTAAAATTGAGCGATGATTTTCTCGAAATCGAATATTGTAATGAAACCCAAAACAGGTATTACCGACTACTTGAGTGAATAATCAACGGCTGAACCAACCGTTCATCGTTTTTATTCATAATTATCCTGCTTTTAAATTTGGAAATCAGACTAATTTCTCGTTGATTTGGAGTGTAAATGACCGCTTTAGCGAAAATTCGCTAAATAGTCTAAAAGAAACTTTCCAGAATCCAACTCAATGTCTGACCAACTCAATAAATTTAGCAGAACCCTTACGCAAGAAGTAAGTAATCCCGCCGCCCAAGCCATGCTCTACGCCATCGGCATGACCGAGGATGATCTCAAAAAGCCGCAGATTGGAATTGCGAGTACCGGCTACGAAGGAAACCCGTGTAACATGCACTTAAACGGGCTTTCGGTTCACGTTAAAAAAGGCGTACAGGAGAATGACCTCGTTGGTTTAATATTTAACACAATTGGTGTTTCTGACGGAATGACCAACGGAAACGACGGCATGAGTTTCTCGCTTCCGAGCCGTGACATCATCGCCGATTCCATCGAAAACGTAGTTTCCGCTCAATGGTACGATGGCCTTATTGCCGTAGTAGGTTGCGATAAAAATATGCCCGGGGCCGTTATGGCAATGGCTCGTGTAAATCGCCCCAGTATTATGGTTTACGGCGGAACGGTAAAAACCGGAAAGTGGAAAGACAAAAAACTGGATATCGTGTCGGCGTTTGAAGCCTACGGGCAAAAAATCGCCGGAACAATTTCGGACGAAGATTACAAAGGAATTATTCAAAATTCGATTCCCGGTCAAGGAGCTTGCGGAGGTATGTACACCGCCAATACGATGGCATCTTCCATCGAAGCAATGGGCTTGAGTTTACCGAACAGTTCGTCTTATCCCGCAACTCACGAAGGCAAAAAAGCCGAATGCGTTGCCATCGGAGCGGCGATGAAAAATTTACTAAAATCTCAGATTCTTCCCCGCGACATTATCACAAAAAAATCGCTCGAAAATGCGTTGACAATTGTCATGGCGTTGGGCGGTTCAACAAACGCCGTTTTGCATTATCTCGCCATCGCTCATTCGGCGGGGCTTGAATTGACGCTTGATGATATTCAGGTTATTTCTGACCGCACGCCTTTTATTGCCGATTTGAAACCTTCGGGCAAATATTTCATGGAAGATATTTTAGAACTCGGCGGCGTTCCGGCGGTGATGAAATATTTGCACTCGGTTGGCATGATTCATGGAGATTGCATAACCTGTACGGGTAAAACAATTGCGGAAAACTTGGCAGAAGTTCCTGATTTGGATTTCGATGCCCAGAAAATCATTTTGCCGATTGAAGCACCAATTAAGAAAACCGGACATATTCAAATTATGTACGGAAACCTCTCGGAAACAGGAGGCGTGGCAAAAATTACCGGAAAAGAAGGGCTGATATTTGAAGGACCAGCGAAAGTCTGCGACAAAGAAGAAGAAATGCTCGAAGCTTTCGCCAAAGGCGAAATCAAGGCTGGGCAGGTAGTCGTAATTCGTTACGAAGGACCAAAAGGTGGGCCAGGAATGCCCGAAATGTTAAAACCAACCGCCGCCGTTATGGGTGCCGGACTCGGAGATAAAGTAGCCATGATAACCGATGGACGATTTTCCGGCGGAACGCACGGCTTCGTAGTTGGTCACATAACACCAGAAGCCTACGAAGGCGGAACAATTGCCTTGGTAGAAGACGGAGACTTAATAACAATCGACGCCGAAAGTCGGCAATTAACCCTGCACGTTTCGGATGAAATATTAGCCGAAAGAAGAAAAAGTTGGA
>JANQUM010000448.1 GCA_030731175.1 Spirosomataceae bacterium | reverse complement strand
TTGTCTCCATTTCCGGCTTTTAGGATAAGGTTATACATAAAAACCTGTACAAAAAACTGCGAAAACATAACCGCCACAAACCGGTAAGCCGACATACTGTTTCGCTCCGCCATATCGCCCGTGATAACACCGCTAAGTGCCGAGTAGGGTAAATTATTTGCAGCATAAAGTAGCAACAGCAAGCTGTAAGTAATGACTGCATAAATCACCTTACCTTGATACGAAAAATCAGGTGTGCTGAAAGCCAAAAGTGCAGCCACGCCAAGTGGCACAGCTGTCCAAAGGATCCAAGGCCTAAATTTCCCCCAACGGGTAATTGTTCTATCTGCAATTGCACCCATCACCGGGTTAAATACAAAGGCTGCAAACAAGCCAACAAACAGCGTTACTAACGTTGCGTGTTCTGGCTTTAGCCCGTAGATATCCGTGTAGAAATACGCCAAATAAGTAACCAACGTTTGAAATACCAAATTGGCTGCTAAATCACCAAGGCTGTATCCTACTTTCTCTAAGACGGATAATTTGTGCGACATTTCTTTCATGTAGTTTATTTTTAATCAGGGTGAATCAGTTAGTTGATTTCAAATTCAATACAGCGTCGTAAGCCTTTTTGGGCTGATATGCTCTATCAAAAAAAAGTGGGTAATTTGTTCGGTTTTTTATGGGCCAACCGTTAAGCCAAGAGTGACCATCATTTACACCCCAAAAAGTAATTCGACTAATCTTGTCTTTGTGTTTTAAGAATAATCTAAATAGGTCTTCATAACGTTTTGCAAGTTGATTTTGGACAGAATCCGGCAGCGATTCGGTGTACATATTCATTGCAGGATTTCCTTCAAAATTCTGGTTTACTTCCGCACCTTTTAAGTCCCATGGATTTGGCAGAACGGTATAATCTAACTCGGTAAAAGCAACTTTTATACCCAACGCCGAAAATTCAACTATAGCGTCCTCAACCTCTTTAAGGTTATTATCATTGATACTCCAATGTCCTTGTATCCCCACGCCATCTATTTTTGTACCACTGGCTTGTAATTTTTTAATCAACGCTATTGCCCCTTTTCGTTTGGCGGGTTGTTCTATATTATAGTCGTTATAATAAAGTGCTGCTTGGGGGTCTGCCTTTGCGGCTAAATCAAAAGCCTCTTTTATGTAATTCTCACCTAAAAGTTTATAAAATAAAGACTCTCGCAGGGTGCCGTCTTCATTTAAAGCTTCATTTACGACATCCCAACTGTTGAGTTTACCCGAATATCGACCAGCAACAGTGTTAATGTGCTCCTTCATAAACATCCTCAACGAATCTGCAGTGCTTATTTTATTTACAAAGGCTGGTAATTGCGAGTGCCAAATCAATGTGTGCCCAACTACATACATGTTGTTTTTTTGACCGTAAGCTACAAACTTGTCAGAAAGGTTGAAGTCGTACTTATTCGCCTCAGGATGTATCACTTCTGCCTTCATTATATTTTCAGGCGTGATGGAGTTAAACTCTCGCTTTATCAAAGCATCTGCTTTTTGATTTTTTTCTAATATATGCTCTGTTCCTAACGCTGCCCCAATTAGGAAGTCGTTTTGAAAGGCGTTTTTAAGAGAACTTGATTCGGCTTTTTGAACACAAGAACTTTGGCTGAAACAAATAGCTATTCCAGCTATTTTAATCCATGTTTTGGGAGTGTATTTTACGTGCATATTTACGTTTAAGGTATTAAACTCCAATAAATTATTTCATACTGACTAACTATTAAGTGTCTTTATAACATTTAATGTTGTAAAAGTATAATATAATCTTTTAATACTAAAATTTAATTCATTTTTTAAAGCCTTAATCTTACCTAACTAGCAAGCTTTCAGAGTCATTTTCTATATTTATTTTTCGTAAATATTCAACCTCAAACTTCATGATAAAGACTACTTTCGTCTTTTGTCTCATCAAAATAAGAATACCACTCATTACATTATCAGCCAGCACTTTAACTATTATTAGACCATTTTTTTAAATAAAATAATTGATTACAACTGTAACGTAAAACCCATTCTTAATCAACAATCCATTTCGTGCCACGGCGGCATAAAGCAATCGGGCGAATTCCTACCCAAATCCCAACCTTCAAAGTCTATTACTGAGCAAGTATTACAGGTAGTTTTTGTTAGTAAAAAGCACATTAAAAGCGAAGCAGGTATGACAATTGACAACGATGTTTGCAACTCAAGACTATATTTATACGCACAAGAAGCTTTTTACTCGCTACCTTTACAGCCTCATATTTTTCAAAACCCAGCACTATGTCTTTTCAAAACCTCGGTTTATCTTCTGAACTTCTGAATAATTTAAAAACCCAAGGCTACGAAAAGCCCTTTCCAATTCAGGAACAGGCAATTCCCGCTATTTTATCGGGAAGGGATATTCAGGGAGCGGCAAAAACGGGTTCGGGTAAAACAGCGAGTTTCGCGTTGCCAATTTTAGAGATTTTTCAACAGAAAAAAGTTGGTCGAAAGAAGCATTTGAAAGTGCTGGTACTCGCCCCAACGCGGGAATTGGCTCAACAAATTTCGGGCGTATTTACGGC
>JANQUM010000447.1 GCA_030731175.1 Spirosomataceae bacterium | reverse complement strand
TTCAGATAATACCAAAGCATCATTTCCGAACCCGTACGCCCCCCAAAAGGAGTTATAAACAAAGGCTTCATAGATTGCTTACTTTTTTATTTTATAAAAAGTGCTTTTATTGAACAATAAACTGCCAAAAAAGCGTGTGAAGGTCAAAACCGTTCCAGCAAAATTTTTCTGTGCTGTGAAGGTAATGGGTAATTTTAAACCGTTTTTAACTTCCGTGATAACCTTTATTGAGTAAAAAAGTGGAATCCAGAGCCAGTAGTGCAGCATCAATAAAACAAACGGTAACACGCCGTAAGATTTACGAATAAAAGCTAAATTAGATAACTGCGATTGGGCATCAAAACGGTTGAAATACGTGATTGCTGCCAAACGTTTTTCTTTATCGCCGCCGGTGCTGCCCCATTCGTCATGAATAAATTTACAGTCTTGAAATATGACCGCTTTCCCAAATTTTTGCAGGCGAAAACCCCACTCGGCGTCTTCTCCGTACATGAAGAAATCTTCGTCAAAACCGTTCGTCTTCTCAAAAATACCACGACTCAACACCATGAACGCCCCAACTACGTAGTCAACTTCTTCAGGGTCGTCAAAAGAAGGCTCAGGGAATACTTTTAGCAAAAAATCGTCCACTTTTTTGTGCGGAAATACAATCCAGGAATACCGCTTTATGCTGGCAAAAGAGTAAGAAGATACCTTTTCAGTAAGATTTGGAGCTAATTGTTTTGCTCCCGCCACCGCAATATCATTGCTTAATCTATATCGGGTCAAGGCAATCTCAATGCTTTCGTCAATAATTAATGTATCAGAGTTTAGCAGCAGAAAATATTCGCTCGTTGCGGCTTTCATTCCGAGGTTATTTGCCCTCCCGAAGCCCGCGTTATAACCCGTTTCAATCCATTTTATTTCGGGGAATTTGTCTTTTAAAAATTCTTCGTCATTCGCTTTTGAGGCATTGTTTACGATAATTATTTCAAAGGAAGTATTTTTCGTCCATTCATAAATTGAAGCCACGCACGCCGCGATAAGTTCGGGTGTTTTGTAATTTACAATGATGATGGAAAGCGTTGGCAAAATATAAAGTGATGTTTAAAAAAGCGTTGGCAAAATTATGCGTTTAAATGAGTCGAGTATTTACAGATTTGCGTTGATAATTTCCACAACTCGCCTAACCGTTTCTTCCGAAGTATCGTGCGAAAGCGGCAGCGAAAGCACATTTTGGGCAATTTTCTCCGAAACCGGACAAGCCTGCGAGTTTTCCAGATAAGGCAACTGATTTAACGCTGGATAAAAATACCGACGTGGATAAATATTGACTGCATTTAGCTCTTTTATTACTTGCAGAATTGTTGTTTCATCCTTGAAAACTACGGGGTAATACGCATAATTATACTCAAAGTTTTCAAATTTCGTGAATGGCTTGAAGAGCTTTTCCCAATTCAAGGTTTCGTCGTATAATTCGCTCGTTTTTTTACGGTTAGCAATAATACTTTCTAAATGTGGGAGGTTTGCTAAACCCATTGCGGCGTGAAATTCGGAGTTTTTGCCGTTTATTCCCACTCGGTAATAATCGTCGTTTACGTGACCAAAACTTCTCGCACGCCGCAGTTGTAAGAGTAGGTCATCATTGTTGCAGGTGATGCAGCCGCCTTCAGTGGTGTGAAAGACTTTCGTGGCGTGGAAACTACACGTAGAAATATCACCGAAATTCAACACCGAAATGCCGTTTAGCGTCGCTCCGAAGGCGTGAGCTCCGTCATAAATTACTTTTAAATTATGCTTTTTTGCTATTTCAGCAATTCGCTCCACATCACACGGGCGACCGTAAACGTGCGTGGCAAGAATTGCGGTAGTTTTAGGGGTAATTGCGGCTTCTATTAATTCCGCATTGAGGTTGAAGTCGTGGGCGTTTATATCGGTAAAAACTGGTGTGCAGTTTTCCCACAAAATGGAAGTTGTGGTGGCACAATAAGAAAACGGCGTAGTGATAATTTCGCCGCTGAGTTCTAACACTTTTATAGCCAATTGCAACGCAACCGTTCCGTTTCCCACAAAAAGGATGCGGTCATTTTCCAGCTTTCCCCGCAGTGCTTCTTCTAATTTAAGTAGCAGGGGGCCGTCGTTAGTCAGCCAACCGTTCTGCCATATTTGGGCAACGAGGGCTTGGTATTCTTCGATGGGCGGCAAAAATGCCTTGGTGACGTTTATTCTTTCCAACAGTTTTTTTGGCTAAATTAAATTCAAAAGTACATCAAATCAGAGACTCTTCCAATATGATTTTCGGCAATGAAATTGACTTATAAAATTCATATCGCCCCGCTTTATTAAAAAAGGGCAAGAGAAAGCCTCTTACCCTTTTTAAGGAATATCGATTTCAGTTATAACAATTCGTCTTCGTCGGCGGGTTTTACCGTTGGCGGGCGGTAAGTAGAGGAAGAGTCCGGTCCGAGCGAGGTAATCTCCCCGGCGGTTATGGCACAATCACCACTTATGCGGATTGTTGCGGGTATTTTAAACTTCGTCTTTTTGTAGTCAATGTCTTTATCGGCGTAGACTTTTTGCATGAAAAGTCCCCATGCGGGC
>JANQUM010000446.1 GCA_030731175.1 Spirosomataceae bacterium | reverse complement strand
ATGTATTGTCGTCGAAGAGCAGTTTCTCAGAATCTCCCATGCGGAGTTCTATCTTGTCCGTGAGGTTAAGTTTTTGCATTTTCTGCCTCCCGAAGTCAAGCATTCCTTCCGAAATATCAACTCCGATTACCTTATCTGGGTTGAGTTGTTTCACGGCTTCAACCGCCAAATCACCTGTTCCGGTAGCAATATCGAGTATTAGTTTCGGGTCTTCTTTCTTCAATAAACTGATGGCTTTTTTACGCCAGTAAACGTCCACGCCGCCGCTCAAAACCCGATTTAACAAATCGTACTTTGGCGAAATATTGTCGAACATTTCTGCCACTTGTTCCTTCTTGCCGGTGTCTTTATCTTTATAAGGTACTACTGCCATTTCGTTGTTTATTTTTCCGAGGAAGATTGCTCCCAATCGGAATGCAAAGTTATGTTTTTCTTTAGAAATTACTGAAATTCGTTCAACATAAAGGGTCATAACGACGAGTAGAACTGAATGGTTTTGAAAGTCGGAGTTTATTGACGTGAGCTTCCTTAAAATTTCCTGACCAAATACGTCAAAACTTTGCTAAGAAAGTTGAGCGTCGGGTAATTTTCGGGAAAATTAAAAAGCCGAGGTTGTTCGAGCGGATTTGGCTTGGTGTAAGTTTTGTAAAAGCCGCTAAAATAACCCCACTTAGAAAAACTTTCGTTTTGGATTTTTACAAAGATGCGTTCCATGCGTAAACGCGGAAAAAGTGTACTCCAATGTTCGGATTTATCCCAATATTTTTCAATCAGTAATTCAATTTTTTCTGTTGATGGATAACGTAATAATTCCGTACCAATGCTTTCTGAAATTGGATAATCGAAGTGCTTTCCCAGCAACCGAAAGCCAACGATTAGTTGCTTGTGTAGCCTATATTCTTTCGCCGTTTTAAAGATTTCACCCCAATCTAATTCGCTTTGAAAACGGTTCAAAAAAGCGATTAAATCTGCAAAATGCTTCATCCTGACCCAATTTTCCTTGCCACCGTGATGAAGTAATAACATCCAAAGGAGCGTCTCGGGCGTTGGCTTTTCCTCGTTAAAAAATGTGTCGAAGTCAATAGAAAAAGGTAAATAACCGTAGTACAAGCCCCAATGAAAATCAATGTGCAAAAAGTCGTTATTCACAAACGAAATCTCGTACTGCCCCGAAGCATTTAAGGCAATATCAATCAGCGAATCGGCGGGATTTTCTTCAAAGCTTTTATCAATCGTATTGAATTTATAACCTTCCTGTAAAAGCGTTTTCATTCCTTCGGCAGCCGAATTCGGGTGAAAAAGAAAATCCATGTCGCCGAGTTCTCGCAATTGCGTATTTCCGTACAGTTCCTGCAAAAAAAGCACGCCTTTATACGGAATAACTTGGAGGTTTTTTTCTCGAAAAATGGTCAACAATCGGTTGATTTCATGGCTGTATTTCAGGCTGACAAAAGTCTGCGTTTGCCTGTAAGTTGCTAATTCTTCTTTTATTGTAATTGGAACGTCGTAATTCGTATTTCTTTCAAAAAACTGGTGTAAAACCGGACGAATGCTGTGGAACCACAGCTTTTGCTGCAACGCCACATAGTTCACCGAATTAACTTCAGTAGTACTTTCATTCATTAGTTCGCACTTTATGGCTTGAATAAAAACACGTATTTCGGGTGAAAGCATTAGGGAGTTTTTTAGTTCGTCAGTTATTGAGTTTTTGTTACGTTGTTTCGTAGATTTGAAACGAAGGTAATGAGTAAAAATCTCTTTTCTCAAATCTTGTATCTCACATCCATAAATAAAATATGACAATTTCCATTTTAGGTTGCGGCTGGTTGGGTTTGCCGCTGGCAAAAAGCTTAGTTTCTAAAGGTTTTACGGTGAAAGGAAGCACAACCTCCGAAGGAAAAATTAAGGAATTAAAAGCCGCCAAAATTCAGCCCTTTTTATTAAAACTCGAACCCAAAATAGAAGGAGAAAATGTCGACGAGTTCTTCAATTCTGAGTTACTTTTTATCAATATTCCGCCCGGTTTACGGGTAAATTCTGCCGATTATTACACGCAGCAATTACAATCGCTGATGAAAGCGGTAAATACTTCAACCGTTCAAAAAATTATTTTTATCAGCACAACTTCGGTTTATTCTGAGCTAAATCGAGAAGTAACTGAAATTGATGCAGACCAAGAGCACCCTTTATATAAAGCAGAGCAGTTTATCACTCAAAATGCTCAAAATAAGCAGGTTACAATTTTACGTTGCGGAGGATTAATGGGTTATGAGCGTATTCCGGCGAAGTATTTTGCGGGAAAGAAAGGCTTAACCACGGGTGATATTCGGGTGAATTACGTTCATCGTGACGACGTAATCGGTATCGTGGAAATGATTATCGAAAAAGAAATTTACGGCGAAACTTTCAACGTCGTTGCTCCCGAACACCCAACCCGTAAAGAAGTTTACGAAAAAGCTTGCCTTGAGCACAATTACGAAATACCCGAGTTTGTTACTCCCAAAGAGCCGCACGATTTCAAGGTTATCAGCCCCAAAAAACTATTAGGCTTCACAGATTATAAATTCAAATATGCTAATCCGTTGGAC
>JANQUM010000445.1 GCA_030731175.1 Spirosomataceae bacterium | reverse complement strand
GGTCAAGGAACACTAAATCAAGACGTCCGAAAAGAGACATATACAGATGAATCTAAAAGAACGGCTCTTATAATGGCAGAGAGTTTATGGAATATAAAATACTGGTAACACTATATATAGCAAATAGGGCTTTCGGAGGATTGTGAAAGCTCAGTGCTATTTACCAACACCGCCAAATTTTTAATTTGGCTTTTAAAATGAATAAGTTAAAAACAAAATATAAAAATGTGGCTCAGTGCAAATTTGAAAGTTTATCGCTTTCTACTGCCCTACTTGCCATATATTAATCGTTAGCAGCACACCCTACTCCTTCTCAAATATCGCTTTAAAACGTTTGGCAGCGGTTTCGTTGGCTAATCTTACTAAATTCTCTACCAGATTTTCGTCCCGACAGGGCTTTCACTTTAAATTATTCAATCTTTTTTCTACCGAGCGTCGGCCGCCAAAAGTTCGCCACGCTGTGGCTTTTAAAATGCCAAAAGCATGACCATTTGGTAGAAAACCTGACGGGAAATGAAAATTTAAGTGCCGTACATGTGAGCTTTGACTACCTTGTAACTTCATAAACTTAAATTTCAATCATCGCAAACACCTATTCACAAATAAATATCAATTGTGTTTGGCTGTAAAAGGTAAATTTCATTAGCAGTAAGGTTACAG
The DNA here is from genome assembly GCA_030731175.1 of Spirosomataceae bacterium. Taxonomy (GTDB): domain Bacteria; phylum Bacteroidota; class Bacteroidia; order Cytophagales; family Spirosomataceae; genus JANQUM01. The sequence continues at coordinate 1,932 of JANQUM010000445.1, read as the reverse complement.
TGCATTTTCGTACGCCCGTTCCCCACGAAAACGTTGCAATAAATTGTATCATGAACCAAGAATAACATCATAAAACACGGACTTTCAAAGAGGAATATTTAGATATGTTGCAGAAATTTGAGGATGAGTTTAAAGATGAGTACACACTTGAATTTTATGGGTAAACAACAACTAAGTTTGTCAAACATAATTTAAAAAAGACATGCTAACCAATTTCAAATCATTACCTTATGCTACAAAGTTCTCCATTATCGCCTTTGCAGTAACCGGAGCGTTGGGGCTTTTAAGTATGGGGGCGTTGGGCTTAGGGTTGTATTATCCAGTTTCAATGCTGTTTAAAAACTACCCCACCGCTGAATCTTGGCACGGAGATTGGGTCTGGCCTGCAATGATAACTGCCGGTATGGCGTGGTCATTCGGTTTTATATTTGCCGGAATTGGTTGGCATTTCACAGCTAAAATAATTCACTCTAAAGTCATTCTTAGCTTAGTTTACACGGTAATTCTTTGGCTTTGGGCAGCATTTGTTTGGTTCGTAATTTTAGTAAATAACGCAGATTCTTTGTTAACAGCATCGGTTTGAAAAGAATCGTTTCAGGATTAACAACTTTGATCTATAAATCAGAAATTGCATTTTCGTTTTAGAAATTAAGTTGAAGTCTATGAAAAGAGCCATCGCTCGGTATAAAAACAGTGCTTTCAGAAGCTTCGTAAAAAAACACGAAAAATACGCGGCTTTTGCGTTCTTCGTTGGCGGGTTTATTTTTGATTCGTTTACACTCGGCAGAATTGACCGTTTGTACGATTTAGTCGTTTTGTGTTTGTATATGACAGCACTTACCGTTACGCTATACCTTTTCAATTTAGCGGATGATGGCAAATGGAAAAATACTTGGCTCGAACGCTACGAATTGTATTTCCCGCTCACCATTCAATTTTTCTTCGGCGGACTTTCCAGTGCTTTTGTGATCTATTTTTCGCGAAGTGTTTCGCTCTCCCGAACCATGTCTTTCTTTATAATATTGGTGGTTTTACTCGGTGCAAATGAATTTCTGAAGAAAAGAATTTCCAATAAGTACCTGCAATTCGGACTTTATTTCTTCGTCAGTTTTACATTCTTTACGTTCATTATTCCTGTCTTTGTAAAAGAAATAAGCACACAAATTTTCATCATTTCAGGCTTAATAAGCTTAGTCCTAACGCTGCTATTCATACTTTTCATTTACAGAATTAGTCCGAGTACGCGAGCCGAAATTCAAAAAAGGCGTATCATCGGACTTATCTTATTAATCTATACAACCATCAATATTTTCTACTATTTCAATCTCATTCCGCCCGTACCGCTTGCATTACAGCAAGGCATTGCCGCTCATAACGTCGAAAAGATTGGCGATAAATACCTCGTTTCTTACGAAACCAACGAACGTTACATATTTTGGCGGGAACACAACACCAAATTCTATTATAAATCCGGCGAAAAGGTATTTGCTTTTACTTCCGTATTTGCTCCAACCGACATCGACAAAGCTATTTTTCACCGCTGGAAATGGTTTAACACAAAAAAAGGTACCTGGGAAACAGCGGACGAAATCGGTTATAAAATAATTGGTGGTCGAGACGACGGCTACCGCGGTTATTCTTATAAAAGTAACGTAAAGCCGGGCTTGTGGGAAGTTGACGTAATCACCGAAGAAGGAATGTTACTGGGTATTATTGATTTTGAAATAATTAATTCCAATACACGCCCGGAGAATTTAGTGGTGGAAGAGTTTTGAATTCAGAACTCGAAGGTTCCAAACATAAAAAACGTTTCATAAGCTGAACGTGTTGGTTAATTTATCAGAAACAGCATTAGTTCGTGAGAAATATCTTATACTTTTGTTTTTAACCATATTTATCAAAAAGAATACAATAAACATGCAAATTCAATTC
>JANQUM010000444.1 GCA_030731175.1 Spirosomataceae bacterium | reverse complement strand
CGGGCGTTTACTCGTTACCCGTTTTTGAATTATACAAATCGCTTTTTCAACGCACGGATGCCCGTTTTGGTATCCTCCACGCCCTTGATGGCTATGATGAAATATCGTTGACTGGCGATTTCATGTTGGCAACGCACGTAGCCTCACCAGATGGCGGCGAAATTCTAAGCCCATCAGCGTTGGGCTTAGCAACCGTTCAGCAAGCTGAGTTATACGGTGGTGGCACGGTGGAAGATTCGGCAGAGATTATTATTAATATTTTGAGTAACCGGGGCACTATCGCCCAAACTTCGGCAGTGGTCGCCAACGCAGGTGTAGCCCTTAGCGTAGCCCGCGATATCAGCCTCGAAGAGGCCGTTTCTCAGGCAAAAGAAGCTATTGCAAACGGAAAGGCGTTTGGAGTTTTGAAGGAGTTGACTTCTTAAGATAGCAGGGATCGGCAAGCTAAGTTAGAACGAAAATGAGCCGTAGCGAATGTAATCAGGTTAATTAAAATAGTTTCTAAATTCAGGCTAATGAATTTTTACCGCTTTAATGATGTACTAAGAATGGGAAGCGTGAATACATTTGCACACGTTAAGAAAATAAACTACCCTTTGTAGTCAGCGTTTTGATTAATAGTACTTTTGTGCTAACCCTATTTCATTAAATCTTATGAAAAGACCATTATGTCGTCAAGTAAACCTTTCGATCAGATTATAACATATATCAATAGTCAATTAGCTGAGGAATTGTCTGAGGAAGAAAAAGAAATTGTTAAAAAGACTTTTCGGCCTAAACGACTTCGCAAGCATCAGTTTATGTTGGTCGAAGGCGAAGTGTGTAAATTTGCTGGTTTTGTGGTAGAAGGTGCTTTGAAACAATATACCGTAGATGAGTCCGGGAAAGAGCATATATTAAACCTTTATATCGAAAACTGGTGGGCGGGGGATAGAGAAAGCTATGCCAATGGCACGCCTTCTCCTTATTATATAGAGGCTTTTGAAGAAACACAAATGTTAGTGATTTCTAAACTTGATTACGATAATATCTTAAGTAAGCAACGCTTTATGAATGATCTGCTAAGGACGCTTATTGAAAGAAATTCTCTTCAACTTTTAAAAAGGGTACATTCTTCAAAAACACTCTCTGCCGAACAACGACTTGCTGATTTTGAAAGTGTTTATCCCGAATTTTTACAAAGATTTCCACAGCATATTATTGCATCTTACTTAGGAATGACCAAAGAAACTTTCAGTAGAATCAGAGCAAAATCGGCTCGTGGGTAGCTTCAGCCTTGTTATATTTCAAAACGTTGATATAAGTCAATGTTTTTTTTTGCTTTAGCTCATCGTTCGAGCCTGCCAATTAGCCGCAACTTTGCATTATCAAATTTAAACAATTTAATAATGAAAAAACTTAGTTTAGTAGCAGCAATTGCGGCAGTAGTATCTCTTTCGGCATTTACATTTATCAGTTCTGTTAACTGGAAAATTGCCGACAATCATTCAGTAACTTTTAAGGGCACAGATGCCGAAGGCGTCTTTAAAACCATGAGTGGAAACATCTCTTTCAATGAGAATGATTTAGCCAATTCGAAATTCGCAGTGTCATTAGACGTAGCCTCAATCAATACGGGTAACGGAATGAAAAACAAGCACGCCAAAAGCGACAAATGGTTTGATGCTGAGAAATACCCAAAAATCACTTTTACTTCTAACAAATTCACTAAAACAGCCGCCGGATATAGTGTAGAAGGCACGCTTGATCTGCATGGAGTTAAAAAGCCCGTTTCTATACCGTTTACTTTTGCAAATAACACCTTCAAAGGAAGCTTAAAAGTTAATAGAATGGATTATGGTGTAGGAACAATGGAAGGTATGTCTAAAAAAGTGAGCAATGAGATCGTTGTTGATATCTCAGTTCCAGTCACAAAATAATCAATTGGTCAGGTCTAAGATTTACCTATCACCATTGACCAGAGTCAGGATGGGTAAATTTTAGCCAAATCAAAACATTCTCAAAAATGAAAAGAATTTTTTATCACGGATTACTCGCAGGCATATTGGCATCAGTTGCTGCTGTAGTATATTTTTATCTGTACAAGGAGTTTTTCTTAGTCGATTTCGACGCAATCGTAAATATTGGCTCTATTGTAGGTTCCTCAATATTGGGTTGCTTACTCATGGCTCTGGGCTATATGTTGCTTCGCAGATTCAATAAAGAAAACTTAACCGGGGCATTGAATATCCTGATTGCCGTACTCTCATTTTTGTCAATAATAAGTGTCATGAGCATGAGTTTGCCGCTGGAAATTGAGTTTCCCGAGTTGTTTCCGGGTTTGGTAATTCCTATGCACTTTTTTCCAGCACTTGCCTTCACCAGCCTTTATCCTTTTTTTAACAAACCGAAATATTAATCAGTATGAACTCTAAAGTAATAAATATTCTACTGTGGATAGCTCAAGTTTTGATAGCACTTACGCTGCTTTGGGCCGCTTACGCAAAACTGATCCAACCCATTGAAGAAACCGCCAAAATGCTGCCCTGGGCTTTAGGAAACCCTGGCTTATTAAAATTCACAGGGTTTATTGACCTACTTGGTGGCGTTGGCATCATCT
>JANQUM010000443.1 GCA_030731175.1 Spirosomataceae bacterium | reverse complement strand
CAGGCAATGCCCGGCACGGAAGAGCAACTTTCTAAAGAATCTACCGCCGCATACATCGGTTTTGATCCAACGGCAAAATCGCTGCACATTGGTAATCTTGCCACGGTAATGTTATTGAAACACCTGCAACTTGCCGGGCATAAGCCTTACGCCCTCGTTGGCGGGGCAACCGGTATGGTGGGCGATCCGTCAGGAAAATCTGCCGAACGCCAGTTTTTGGACGAAAAAGTATTGCAGGAAAACCAGAACGGCGTAAAAGCCCAACTCGAAAAATTCTTGGATTTTGATTGTGGCGAAAACTCCGCCGTGATGGTTAATAACTACGACTGGTTTAAGGAAATGGGCTTCCTACAATTTTTGCGGGAAGTAGGAAAGCACCTGACCGTCAATTATATGATGGCAAAAGATTCGGTAAAAAGCCGTTTGGAAACCGGGATTTCATTCACTGAGTTTTCTTACCAATTACTTCAAGGTTACGATTTTTTCCACTTGTACAAACATCATAATGTGCGGCTGCAAATGGGCGGCTCAGATCAGTGGGGAAATATCACGACGGGGACGGAGCTAATCCGAAGAATGGAATCAGGTGATGATGAAAACGCCGCCAATAAAGCCTACGCCTTGACAACGCCACTCGTGACGAAAGAAGACGGAACGAAGTTTGGGAAATCAGAAGCCGGAAACGTTTGGCTCGACCCCGAAATGACTTCGCCGTACGAATTTTACCAGTTTTGGATAAACCAATCGGATAACGACTGCAAAAAGCTGATTCGGGTATTTACGTTATTGAGTAAAACCGAAATTGAAGAGTTGGAAGCAAAACACGCCGAAGCACCGCATTTGCGTTTGGTGCAAAAAGCCATTGCCGAAGACGTAACCCGCCGGGTTCACGGTGATGAGCAGTACGAATTAGCCGTGAAAGCCTCCGAAGTTTTGTACGGAAAAGCTACGCTCGAAACCCTACAAAGTTTAGACGAAAAAACATTCAAAGCTATTTTTGACGGCGTACCGCAAACTACTGTTTCTCCCGCCGACTTTGCCGCTTGCGAAAGCTTCTTAGATTTGATTTCTGTTACAACAAACAACGAGATTTACGCATCAAAAGGCGAAGCCCGCCGGGCTCTGAAAGGTAACGCAGTAAGCGTAAACAAGCAGAAATTTCAAGACGAAAAGCTGCCAGTTTCTGAGTTTACTTTGCTGAGTGGCAAGTATTTACTTATCGGCAAAGGAAAGAAAAACCATATTGTGGAAGTAGCCTAAAATTCCATGAACGCCCAACGTTACAGCCGACAAATATTGATGCCTGAATTTGGTGAAGCAGGACAACAAAAACTGCTAAACGCCAAGGTATTAGTAGTGGGTGCGGGAGGTTTGGGAAGTCCGGTGCTGTATTATTTGACGGCGGCGGGTGTTGGCACAATCGGAATTGTGGAAGACGACGTAGTTTCTCTCAGTAACCTACAACGTCAGATTCTTTTTACGTCGGATGAAATTGGAAAACCCAAAATCACGCAAGCCGAACAGCGATTAAAAGCACTAAACCCCGACGTTAATTTTCAACTTTTCGGTGAAAGACTGAACAGCAAAAATGCTCTGCAAATAATCGAAAATTTTGATATTGTAGTTGATGCAACCGATAATTTCCCGACTCGTTATTTAATAAACGATGCCTGCGTTTTATTGAAAAAACCCTTTGTTTTCGGAGCGATTCATCGTTTTGAAGGACAAGTTTCGGTTTTAAATGTAAACGGAAGTGCCACGTACCGCGATATTTTCCCCACTCCACCGCCGCCAGAAATGGCTCCGAATTGTGCCGAAGCGGGAGTTTTGGGTGTTATGGCAGGGCTTATTGGCAGCTATCAGGTCTTAGAAACTATCAAATTTTTAACGGGTCTCGGAGATTTATTGACCAATAAACTCATGCTCATCGACGCTCTCAGCGGGCAATCCCGAACTATAAAAGTCAAGCCGATTCCTGATTCTCCTAAAATTACGAAACTCATTGATTACGAAGAGTTTTGCGGTGTGAAAGAAGAACCGAATGCTTTTCAGGAAATAGGTTTCGAGGAATTTACCCGTTGGAAAAACGAGCAAAAAGACTTCCAATTAATTGATGTTCGGGAAACCCACGAGTATATTTTGGGAAATCTCGGCGGTGAAAATATGCCGTTGACAATTCTCTCGGTTTTTACTAAAGAAATTTCCCGCACAAAACCTGTAATTGTGCATTGTCAGGCGGGAAGCCGCAGCAAAAAGGCAATTCAATTTCTGCGTGAAACTCACGGCTTTACGAATTTGATAAATTTGAAAGGCGGAATGGAAGCGGCGTTGTGAAATTACTTCCCTACATAATACGCAATTCCTAAATACGACCGCATCAAGCCGATCTCAAAATCTTTTTGAGCGTAGGGTGAAATCTCAAACGCTATTTGTAGCCTCGGCAATTTGGCAAACGGCTCAGAACGTACTCCGGCGTGTAAGCCGTAACCTTCTAATATTTCAGCTCGGTAATCATTTACCAATTCTAAAAAGTTGAACCGCGTTGATAATCCACCGTAAAAACGGGCTTTCGGGTTATCGTTAAAGTTTCCCATCAACGCTATTTCGGT
>JANQUM010000442.1 GCA_030731175.1 Spirosomataceae bacterium | reverse complement strand
GAGCCCTTAGGTTGATGTCCAAAGCTTTAAACTTTGCAACGTTCAAATAAGCCTTAAGCGTCTCAAAAGTCTGCTCTGAACGGGCAGCCAAAGATCCAAATACAAAAGCCTCCGAATTTGCTACTGCTTTTTCCGCTATTGGGTCAAAGTTTATATAATCCCACGCTACGGGAGCGGTTATTTTGTAGGAAACATTCTGTGCGTCATCAAGATTAACCTTTACCACCCCGGTGAGGTGAGTTTCACCTACTTGTACCAATGACGTATCCAAATCTTTAGCGGTAGCAAAATTCAATAACTCCTCGCCCAAATCATCAGTACCTACCTTACTAATCAAGGCAACATTATTGCTGAAGTTTTTGAGGTGAATACTTACATTCATAGGTGCCCCACCAGGCAATTTCCCACTTGGGAGCATATCCCAAAGCATTTCACCGAAACAAACTATGTTAGGTTTTTTCATAATGCTTTCTCCAATTTTTTATGAACATCTGATTGAATATTTTCTAAAGAAGTACCTTTAGTTTCAGGCATTACTTTCCACACAAAAAACAATTGGAATATCATCATCACGGCAAAGAATGAGAAGGTGAATCCTCCTCCGAAAGTCTCAGCAATGAAAGGGAAAGTGAAGCTAATTATTGCGGCCATAAACCAATGGGTAAAACTCCCTAATGCTTGACCATAAGCCCGTACTTCGTTGGGAAAAATTTCGGCGATAAATACCCAGATAACTGCACCCTGTGAAAAAGCGAAAAAAGCAATGTAAATGAATAAGAAAATTGGAACGGTCATGCCGCTTTGGTTGCCTGTAAAGTAAGATTGGGCAACTAAACTTAATGCCGCAATCAGTCCGAAAGAACCAACAAACATTAAGGTTTTTCTGCCATATTTATCAATCAAGGCAAGACCAATAAGCGTTGAGATTAAATTAACTAATCCTATACCTGCTGAAGATAAAAGGGCTGATTCTTTGCCCAAACCTGCCATTTCAAAGATTCTGGGAGCATAATATAGAATAGCATTAATACCCGATACTTGGTTAAAGACTGCTATTAAAACCGCAAGCATCACGGGTGTTCTGTATTTAGAACTAAACAGTGACTTGAAACTGATAGCTGATGTAGTGGTCTCCTTACTCTCCAAGGCTTTTATGATGCCTTCGGTCTGTGTCTCATCAATAATGTTTAAGATTTTTCTGGCGAGTTCTGTTTTCCCTTTCTTCAAAATCAACCACCGGGGACTTTCTGGAATTCCAAGAATTGTTATCAAGAAAAGCACAGCTGGAATAGCCTCAACGCCTAACATCCAACGCCAAGCGTTTTCTCCCAGCCCAGAAAGTAAATAATTAGATAAGTAAGCAACCAGTATTCCGAATACGACATTAAACTGAAACAAGGCAACGAGGCGACCTCTCTTGTTGGCTGGGGCAATTTCAGATATATACATCGGAGCTACTACGGAGGAGATTCCCACGCCCACACCACCTAAAAACCTGAATAGTAAGAAAGAATGCCAATCTACTGCATAGGCTGAACCTACAGCTGATATTAAATACAATATTGCTACAATAAATAAACTTACTCTTCGACCATATCTATCTGCTGGTACGCCTCCAAAAAGAGCCCCGAATACAGTACCTATTAAAGCAATAGAAACTGTGAGGCCGTGCTCAAAAACATTGGAGTTCCAAAGGGTTTGCAAAGATTGCTCCGCTCCAGAAATAACTGCAGTATCAAAACCAAAAAGGAAGCCGCCTAATGCTGAGGATAATGACCAAAGGAAAACTTTTCTTGCTGAACTCATATCGTGTCTTTGTTACGATACAAATTTGAGAACTTGTCAGCAATCGGAGTTTAGGTCTGAGTTCAAATACTTACAAATTTCGAACAAGATTTAAAGTGCTGAAAATAAGGTATTTATATTTAATTTCTGATTGACAATGTCGTTGATGTTACACTCACTTTTAAAATTGATACAGAATTAAAGTCAAATCTCATTTGGTGAAAGGAAGCGAGTTAGCTTCGCCACTCCGTTGGAGTCTTGCCGGTTTTCTGTTTGAAGAAGGTGGTAAAATAAGAAGGGTTGCCAAAACCCAGTTCGTAAGCGATTTCTGAAATGTTTTTATCCGGATTTTCGAGTAATGTACGTGCTTTATTTAATCGATATTCTGAGATATAATCGTTAACATTATGACCTGTGAGTGCGGTTACTTTTCTATATAGTTGTACACGAGACATTCCGAGTTCTACGCTTAGGTTCTCAACTGAAAGCGTGTTGTCTTGAAGGTTTTTTTCGATTAGATTTTCAAGTTCGATTAAGAACTTTCGTTCTGCACCCGATACCTGCGATACATGCGAAACCTCACTGCTGTATCTTTTTTTCATCCTTTCTCTATTCCCAATCAGGCTTTTTACTTTTTCCTCTAAAAGCCGCTGATTGAAAGGTTTTGAAACATAAGAATCGGCTCCTGCTTGAATTCCCTCAATTTGGCTTTCGGTTTTTCCCTTTGCGGTGAGTAGAATAACTGGAATATGCGATGTGCGAAAGTCCTCTTTAGATGTGGTGGTGAGCCAAAAGCCGTTTTTCCCGGGCAGCATTACATCGCTTACAATTAGGT
>JANQUM010000441.1 GCA_030731175.1 Spirosomataceae bacterium | reverse complement strand
ACGCCCAGCCAATATTTGACTGCTTTTGGGTAATTTCTGAAACCGCCATTTTATGATAGTTCTCTTCAACTTTTCTCCGCTCGATATTTGTTTTATGCGACGCTGCAAGTTGCTTTTCAATACCATAAACTACAGCAGCCATTTTCGTTGCTTTGGCAGCTTCAACGCCCGTTAACGTCAACAATCTCATCACGTAGTTTTTGTAAGCTTCCTGAATGGCTATCGTGGAAGAATCGGTTCGGAAATAATAGTCTCGCTCCGGCAATCCAAGTCCGGTTTGTCCTAAATTGATAATATTTACCGTGCTTTTTTTGATGTCAGGACTGACCCGAAAACCGATGATAGAATAATTGTTTACCGTTGTTTGTTCTCCAACGTACTTCATCAAAGAAGCAACATTTTTGATCCCGTCAATACGTTGCAAAGTTGGTTTTACGGGTTGAAAACCTCGTTTATTAATGGTTGAAATATCCATTCCCGAAGCATAATAATCGCCGACTTTTTGTTCGATACTTCCCATCGTATTTTTAGCGGCGGAAACGCTATCTAAGATTCCTTGTAAACGAACCCGTTGCGGAAAATTCATGAACGAGTACGCCCCAACGCCCGATTGCGTGGAAGGGATTTCAACGGAATTATACCATTTGCCGTTTACGTGCATAAAGAAATCATCGCCCGGTTTTACGGACGAATCCATTTCAGGGATGACAACTTTTTGGGCGAATGAAGCGGTAATTGCAAAGAATAAAGCAAAGCAAAAGTGTACGAGTTTTTTCATGTGTATTGGTTAGTTGATCTTGAATTGGAAAGATACTATTTTTCAACAAAATTAACTCAAACAGCTGCTTACTTCACGCAAAAAAAGAAAATCAAAAATGAATATGGCTACGTTTGAGCCTGGTCCTGAATGTCGATTTTCGGAATTTTGATTATCTCAAATGTTGCCGAAGCCAACACTACTTTACCATCAGTTTCCAGAATAGCTTTTCCAATTTTATCGTGCAGGATGCTTTTGGTAATTCTTCGCTTTTTGTAATCTACTATGTACGGTAGGTTAAATTGAACCCAGTTATCGGTCATGGTCAGTGCCAGTGTTGGCTCAACTTGGGCATCTTCAATGTAATAATTATCAACTACCTCCCGCCATTTTGATTGGGATTGAGCAACGTATTCCGACAAAACCTCCTGAGCGGTTTTGATAACTATTGACTTGGCTAATTCGATGTCAGAACCGTATCTGATGGGTAAATTAAATTCGTCCCACACAAACGGAAAGTCTTGCGAGTAATTATAAATTGCTCCTTTAAAAACGAAAGAGTTGCTGAGTTTTACAATTCTGCCGCTGTAATTATCGCTCGAAATCCACTCCCCAATTTCCATCATCGTCGTGTAAATGCTGTCAATGTCAATTACATCGCCCTTAATTCCGTTGATTTCGATTCGGTCGCCGGGTTTGTAAACTTTTACGAAGAAAATGTAAAACGAGCCCGCAATGCTCAAAATTAATTCTTGAAGCGTGATCGTAATTCCCGCCGAGAGCAATCCTATGGCGAGGGTGAAGTCTTTGATATTTCCGGTGAAATACGATATGCTCAACAAAATGATGAGTACGTAGCCCACTATTTCTATTCCTTTCTGAGATTTATACCGGATTGAATTATCGGGAAGACTTCGCTTTAGTAATTTCCGCAAAAGTGAAATGGCCAACAATATAATGACCACCCAAAATGTAAATTTCAATACACTTACGGTGTAGGGATGTTCAATTGCCCATGCTTCAAAGTAGCTGATTACTTCCATTTTGTTTTAACGTATTTTCCTGTTTTCGACGGGCTAACTGGATGAAGATTTGTATAAAGTTAGTTCAAATGTTGTAAATTTGAACATGCACTCCAAAAGGAAGGTAGTCATTTTTAACTTCACAATTAAAAAATATGCACGTAGTTTTACTTCACGGATTTGGTGAAACCGAAGATATTTGGAAAACTTTCATCCCGTCATTAAATACTCATAATGAATACCTTACTTTAGATTATTCACGGTTCACGTTCTGCCAAACTATCGAAGAATACGCAGATTGGTTGCACGCCGAAATCTTACAACGGAAAATTAGGTATTTCGTATTAATCGGGCATTCGATGGGCGGATACATTGCCCTTGCTTACGCCAAAAAATACGGCGATTTTGTTGCGGGTTTAGGGCTTTTTCATTCAACCGCTTTCGCAGATTCAGAAGATAAAAAACTGGCGAGAGATAAAACTATCAAGTTTCTGGCAAAACACGGGGCAGCAAATTTCATCGAAGATTTCTTGCCGAAAATGTATAACGACGATTTCCTGCGGAAAAATAAAACGTATATCAAACAACAACTTCTTGATAATCAGCAAATACCAACCGAGGCTCTGCAAGTTGCCACAACGGCGATGAAAAACCGCGAAGACACCCGAAGCGTATTGGAAGCAGCCAACTATCCGGTGCTGCACATTATTGGTAAAGCAGACAAATTCATTGATTTCGGCGATGCCTTGACCCTGATTCCGTTACTAAAAAAACCTTACGTCTTAATTATAGATAACATTGCTCACGCCGGAATGCACGAAGCCCCCGAAGTATGTGCGGCAGTT
>JANQUM010000440.1 GCA_030731175.1 Spirosomataceae bacterium | reverse complement strand
CCATTATTTCCGCCCCGACCGCTACCGCCGCTGCTGAGTAAATTGCTGAAATTTATTGAAATTCGGGGAGGGTTTGGGTACGGTTGGAAGATGTTTAGCTCACGAAACGCGAGCGGAGTCAGCGGGCTGTTGTTGAACGTTTTACCCGCCTGAAAGCCAAATTCTATAAAACCATTTGGCGTAAATTCGGGCAGTTTTCCACCAAAAATACGATCTAAAACTGGGTTTTTGTCAATTGAAGGGTTTAAACCCCGACCGCTAACGGTGCTGTTGCCGTCGTTCAGTTTTTCGTAATCCCGCAAAATACTTTTACGAATCGCGGCATTCTGCAAACTAGAATATTCATTGAAAGTCAGCGTTTGAGGAGCCCGGTAATTAAGACTATCCGAAATACGCTGGCTGATGTCAAAGGCTTCTTTTTGTGGTTGATATTCTATGGAAGTCTTAACTTTTGAAGGCGTGGTGGTATAAAAAGGAGACGAATAATAGGGCGTTCCGAAGCGGCTTAAATAACCTTCTTGCCAACGAAAAACCGGACGACTGCCACTTTTGCTGACAGAATCAGGAAAGGCGAGCGTGGGTGTGTCGAGAAATTTGGCAGGGGCTTCAACCTTTAACGTATCAAACTTTGCAGTGAGGCTATCTACCGCTACCTGACTAAACGCAGGAAGCGTGCCGCAAACAAGAAATAGAAGAAGGAAAGTATTTTTCAAGTAGTATTTAGGCATACAAAAACGCTAATTTTCAGCTTTTTTTAGGCTTCGTTTAAAAACGACTAAAATCTTGCCATTATTCTAATATCCGCCTTAAAGTTTTGTTTTTTGATTTAGCGGAGAGCCAATTTGATCAACTCTTCAAGCGAGATGTCGCCTCCACTGCGTCTCAGAATAGTATCAACGTTCTTTTCGGCGGCGGCTTTCGGGATTCCCAAAGTGGTCAAAGCGGTGAGGGCTTCGCTGCGGAGGGTGAGGTTTTGCGAGGCAAAAACGGTTGGATTCACGCCAGACGCTACTACTTCTTTTTTGAGTTTGTCTTTCAATTCTATAATCGCCCGGGCGGCAGTTTTTGCCCCAATTCCTTTGATAGACTGCACGGTTCGTACATCTTCCGAAATAATTGCCTGCTTGATTTCATCCGATGAAAGCGACGAAAGCATCACCATTGCGATACTTGGCCCGATGCCCGAAACGCTGATTAAGTGCTCGAAAAGTTGCTTTTCATCGTACGCACTGAACCCAAAAAGCGTTTGCGAATCTTCCCGCACAATAAGTAACGTGTGAAGTTTCACCCTTTCGGTATTTTCGTGGAGCTTGGCGTAAGTTTGCAACGAGATTTTTACTTCGTAGCCTACGCCGTTTGCGTCGATAATAACATGCGTAGGAGATTTATAGGCTAGTTTTCCGTCTAAAAAAGCAATCATAAATTACGTTTGGGTTTGGCACAAAGGTAAAGAAGATTACTGAATAACGCTTCGCAATTCGCCTTCGGTTTTGATTCCGCTGTCCCGCCAGTTTTGGCGTCCATTTTTGAAAAGAATCAACGTTGGTATTTCATAAATTTTAAAGAGACTTACAATATCTTCGCTTTTATCGGCGTCAACTTGTAGTAGCTTTACGCTGGGATTTTCGCGGGCAATTTTCTGTAAAATCGGTTTCATTTTTTTGCACGGGCCGCACCAATCGGCATAAAAATCTACCAATAAAACTTGATTTGTCTTTATTTCACGATCCAAATCTTTCATCGTAAACGCCGCAACGGGCTTAGTAAATGCTTGAGAAGAAACGTAGGGTTTGCTTTTTGAAGTCCAGTTGGTAAAGCCATTTTCGAGTTCAATTACGTTTTTGAAACCAAGTTCTGAAAGGTAAACCTTCGCTTCGTTACTTCTTATTCCTGCGTAGCAGTAAATAAATAACGGTTGATTTTGGGCGAATCGATTCAAAACAAAATCCTCGAAACCGTCTGAGTTGTAGTCAAAGTTAACCGCTTTTTTTATGTGTCCCGCTTTGAAATCGTTGTCGTTTCGTAAATCGAGTAATTGAGCATTTTCAATGCTCTTTAAGTGTTCTGAAAAATCGTTTGGGTTTAAGCTTTTTATTTGAGCTTTTAGCCCGAAACTGAAAAGTAGAAGGAGGAATGATAGGATTACGCTGCGGTTCATTATGGTTGTTATTAAGTTGGTTTTTCTATCTCAATTTTTGTTCCAATTACGATAGAAAGACTTCCTGACGTTAAAATTTGATAACGCCAGAAAGTGCCACAACATTTAAAAAATTTGTTTATTTGTGGAATCATTCGATTTGTTCGCACTTTTTTGCACAATTTCGTTACAAAGTTGAACTAAGCCAATCGAAAAAGTTTAAGTCAATCAGCCGATTGACAGATTTTTAATCTAAAAACATTATTAAATGAGTCAAATTGTTAAAATTCACGCCCGTCAAATCCTTGATTCTCGCGGAAACCCAACCGTAGAAGTAGATGTAATGACCGAAAACGGTTTCATTGGTCGTGCCGCCGTTCCGTCTGGAGCGTCAACGGGTGTTCACGAAGCCGTTGAACTTCGTGACGAAGACAAAAACGTTTACGTAGGAAAAGGCGTTTTGAAAGCCGTAAACAATGTAAATACAACAATCGCCGAAGAA
>JANQUM010000439.1 GCA_030731175.1 Spirosomataceae bacterium | reverse complement strand
CAAACGAAGACGTTTTCGGTGCATTATTGCAATATCCGGCAACAAACGGCGAAGTATTTGACTACACCGATTTGATTGCTTCGGCAAACGAATTGGATGTAAAAATTGTCGTTGCAACCGACCTTTTAGCATTAACGTTATTGAAATCTCCCGGCGAAATGGGAGCAGATGTGGTAGTTGGAACGGCTCAGCGTCTCGGCGTACCAATGGGTTTCGGCGGGCCGCACGCCGCTTTTTTTGCAACGAAAGATGAATTTAAACGTCAGATTCCGGGTCGAATAATCGGAGTTTCAAAAGACCGCGAAGGCAACCAAGCTCTACGCATGGCTTTGCAAACCCGCGAGCAACACATTCGCCGCGAAAAAGCGACGAGTAACATTTGTACCGCTCAGGTTTTGTTGGCGGTGATGTCTGCCGCTTACGGCATTTATCATGGGCCCGAAGGCTTAAAAAGAATAGCTCTGAAAACGCATGGTTTAGCTCAGTTTTTTGCCAATTCGGTGCAAGGATTAGATTACCGTGTGTTGACTTCGAACTACTTCGATACTATCACACTCGACGTTTCTGATAATACGAAATTGCGTGAAATTGCCGAAAGCAAGGGCGTAAACCTACGTTACCACGGAACGGAAGACGTTTCGGTAAGTTTTGACGAAACCAAAACTTTAGAAGACGTTGCCCAATTACTCGAAATATTTTCGGAAGCGAAAGGGCAACAAGTAGTCATGAATTTGAAAGGCGAAGTGGAAGCCGAATTTAGCAGCAACCTTGCTCGTAAAACCGAATACATGACGCATCCGGTTTTCAATACGCACCACACCGAACACGAAATGTTGCGGTACATGAAGTCGTTGGAAAGCAAAGATTTATCGCTTGTGCATTCCATGATTTCGTTGGGAAGTTGCACCATGAAACTTAACGCCACCGCCGAGATGATTCCGGTAACGTGGCCAGAAATTGGTAATATGCACCCGTTTGCCCCGGCAAATCAAACCGAAGGCTACGCTGAAATATTTACGAATCTAAACGATTGGCTTTGCGAAATAACTGGCTTTGCGGCGATGTCGCTTCAACCAAATTCGGGTGCACAAGGCGAATACGCTGGATTGATGGTAATCAGGGCATATCACCAAGACCGTGGCGATACGCACCGTAATATTGCCTTGATTCCTTCTTCTGCTCACGGTACAAATCCGGCTTCTGCGGTTATGGCTGGAATGAAGGTTGTCGTTACAAAATGCGACGACCAAGGAAATATCGACCTCGATGATTTACGCGAAAAAGCCGAAGAACATTCGGAGAATCTTGCGGCATTAATGGTAACGTACCCGTCAACGCACGGTGTTTTTGAGGAATCTATCAAAGAAATTTGTGCCTTGATTCACGAACACGGCGGACGAGTTTACATGGACGGAGCCAACATGAACGCTCAGGTTGGCTTGACTTCTCCGGCGAGTATCGGAGCGGACGTTTGTCACCTGAACCTACACAAAACCTTCTGCATTCCGCACGGTGGCGGCGGACCCGGAATGGGGCCAATTGGCGTGGTGGCTGATTTAGCACCATTTTTACCAACGCACGTCGTGGTTAAAATGGGCGGCGAGAAAGGTATAAATTCTATCTCGGCGGCTCCTTACGGAAGTGCCAGCATTTTGCCAATTTCTTACGCTTATATTGCTATGATGGGCGGCGAAGGCTTGACCAACGCTACGAAATACGCCATTCTCAACGCCAATTATATCAAAGAACGTCTTGCAGGAAATTTCGACATCCTTTACACGGGAACGAAAGGACGTGCCGCCCACGAAATGATTGTGGATTGTCGCCCGTTTAAAGTTTCTGCCGGAGTGGAAGTAGAAGACATCGCCAAGCGATTGATGGACTACGGTTTCCACGCTCCAACGGTTTCATTCCCAGTTGCAGGAACACTGATGATTGAGCCAACGGAGTCAGAATCTAAAGAAGAGCTTGACCGTTTCTGCGATGCGTTATTGATGATTCGGGAGGAAATTCGGGAAATTGAAAACGGAACATACGAAAAGGATAACAACGTTTTATCAAACGCTCCGCACACCATGCGAACTATCACCGCCGAAGAATGGACGTTGCCTTATTCGCGTCAAAAAGCCGCTTTCCCAATGGACGGACAGCGATTTGATAAGTTCTGGCCTTCTGTTAGCAGGATTGATTCTGCCTACGGCGATCGTAACTTGATTTGTTCGTGTATTCCGGTGGAGGAATATGCTTGATTCTCAAATCGGACGATTTAGAAGCAGAGTTGCCTCATAGTAAAGAGCCATTGGGTCAAAACCCGATGGCTCTTTGTATATTTCACCAAGCAGCAAATTGATAATTTTGCCATTTTTCTCAAAAAAAACGTTTCAACTTGAAATATAACTTTCCAAAAAGTTAATGTGCTGACGTTGCTCTGTAATTAAATTGGTCACAATATCGCCAACGCTCAACAGTCCAACTACTTTGCCTTCGTCTAATACGGGCAAGTGGCGGAAGTGGCGGTCGCTCATGATTTGCATACAGTCACGTACAGTCATATCAGGTTCCACCGTAAAAACTTTCGGAGTCATCACCTCAGACATAGCCGTACTTTTAGCTTTTCTTCCCTGCACAATTCCTTTTCTGGCGTAGTC
>JANQUM010000438.1 GCA_030731175.1 Spirosomataceae bacterium | reverse complement strand
TGATAATTCTGATGTTGATATGGGTAGAACTATCCGTCGGTATTTTCGGAACACGGTTTGCGGGAACGTAAGTTTTTACGTTGAAGCCACGCCATTCTCAACCATATCTTTCAGCGTAGTATGTTCGTAAATGGCGAGATTGGCATCCCGAATTTTTTCCATCATCGGTCGGATAAAACACGTAACTTCATCCACGCAATCTTCGCACTTACCGTAAAAGTTAAGCGATACGCAAAGCATCGGGGCAATGGGCCCATCTACAATACGCAGTACTTTTGCAATCGTTATCTCTGAGGGAGCAATGCGTAACCTATAGCCCCCACCCTTCCCTTTTTGGCTGTGCAATAATCCATTTTTACGAAGCTCCAGTAAAATCGCTTCCAAGAACTTCTTCGGTATGTTCTCCGCCTCCGCAATTTCGGCAATTAGCATCCTGTCGCCGCTTTCAAATTTGCGGGTTAGTTGAGTCAAAGCTTTGAGGGCGTACTTCGCTTTTTTAGAAATCATGCGGGGAATAAGTAAATAAGTAGGTTGTATCTTAACAAAAGTACAATTTTTCGGGCTGAAATGATGAACTTGCCGCCCGAAAACGTAAAACACTATGAATCAATCGCCGAAGCGAGTCCATAAATTATTAACCGAAGCCGTAATTTCAGGGCTCGATGAAATCTTCTTCAACAACCGTAAAGCCGATCAGGTGGTCGGAGAACTACTGAAATCTAACAAAAAGTGGGGAAAGCGTGACCGTTCCTTTATTGCCGAAACCATTTACGAAGTGGTAAGATGGTGGCGAAAAATGGCGTTTATTGCCAATATAGAAACACCAACTAAAGAAGATTTATGGCAAATTGTGGGTGCGTGGTTCGTGCTAAACGATTACGATTTGCCCGACTGGGAAGAATTTGCCGAACTTAACATAGAAAATATCAAAAGCCGAGCCTTGGAAGCCGAGAAAACCCGGGCAATCAGAGAGTCGATTCCTGATTGGCTGGACGAAATGGGAGCCGCCTATTTTGGCTACGATTGGGACTACGAACTAAAAGCACTCAACAGCCCGGCGGAAGTTTATTTACGCACGAACGCCATCAAAATAAACCGATCTGACCTGCAAAACGCGTTAACAAAACGAGAGATTTCTACCGAGCAAATTGCGGCTACGCCTGACACCTTGCAACTAATTGATCGTAAAAACTTAAAAACGAATGAGCTTTTCAGGAAAGGATTTTTTGAGATTCAAGACGCTGGCAGTCAACTCATTGCGAAGTTCGTAAATCCCAAAAAAGGCAGCTTCGTGATTGATGCCTGTGCGGGTGCGGGCGGGAAATCATTACACCTTGCTGCGTTGATGGAGAATACCGGAAAAATTCGCTCAATGGATATTGATGCGAAAAAACTTTCGGAACTTGAATTCCGAGCAAAACGCAACGGAGTCAAGAATATCAACACCGTTCCGATTGAAAAGGAAACCACCGAAAACTACGCCGGAACCGCCGATTATTTATTAATGGATGTGCCGTGTTCGGGCTTGGGCGTTCTTCGCCGTAACCCTGATGCTAAATGGAAAATCACGGCTGATTTCATCGAAAAAATTCAGGCAACGCAAGCCAAAATACTACGGAATTACGCAAAAATGCTCAAGCCAGACGGGACGATGGTGTACGCTACATGCAGTATTTTACCACAAGAAAACGAAGAACAAGTACAAAAATTCTTGAGCGACAATCCTGATTTTAAACTAATCGAAGAAAAACATTTGACGCCGCACAAAAACGGCTTTGATGGTTTTTACATGGCAAAGTTGAAGCGTGGTTGAAAGAAAATACAACTGATATCAAAAAAGCCGAACGCAGCAATTGCGTTCGGCTTTTTTGATAAAAATAGTTAGTTTATTATATCGACTTCTTCGCCGCGGCTTGCTTTCCAATTTGCATCAAATCTTCAATT
Organism: Spirosomataceae bacterium; assembly: GCA_030731175.1. Classification (GTDB taxonomy): domain Bacteria; phylum Bacteroidota; class Bacteroidia; order Cytophagales; family Spirosomataceae; genus JANQUM01. The sequence continues at coordinate 707 of JANQUM010000438.1, read as the reverse complement.
TGGCGGTAGCCCATTGCCTGAACCACCACTTTTTGCGTATTTGGGTCAATGAAAAATAACGTTGGATACGCCCTAACTCTAAACTTAGAAGCTAAAGCCGGACCTTCGCCCCGCTCCATGTCAATTTTGGCGTTGATAAAATTAGCGTTGAAATATTCGCCTAATTCTTTGTCTGGAAAAACTCGTGCTTGCAATGCTTTGCACGGGCCGCACCAAACGGTGTAGGCATCCATGAATATTAACTTATTTTCGGCTTTTGCCTTCTGTACAATGTCATTCCACGATTTATCGTGTTCAAACGTTATGCCTTGAGCATTACTTAGCGAAACAGTTGCTATAAATAAAATGCAGGTAGCTAATACTTTCATCATCAATCAATATGGTTAGTTGGTTTATTAACGAAAAACCTACCAGTTTTAGTTTTCGTAGGTGACCAAACTGTTACAATTACTTTGCCAAACTATCATTCAATATCTTTCACGCACCGAAAACCGACGTGAAACAGGCTCGTCTCGGCAGAAGAATTTGACCGCCCCGCCACTCGGTAGCCGTGGCACCAAAACGGCTCACAGAGAAACGAGCCGCCGCGTTCGGCTTTTTCGGGAATGGTATCGGTTGCGTATGTGACGTTTCGAAAAAGGGCTTCGTAGTTAAATTTGGTGTTAGAACACCACTCCCACACGTTGCCGCTCATATCCGTTAAGCCC
>JANQUM010000437.1:2488-2665 GCA_030731175.1 Spirosomataceae bacterium | reverse complement strand
CCCCAAGGGGGGAACTCCAGTTTCGATGAAAAAACAACGCCTCCACCTCAAAAGGCAACCGAAGTCGAAGAAGAATCCCCTCCTCGGAGGGGTGGATGCCTGACGGAGTCGGCAGACGGGGTGGGTCTTACGGCAAATAAGTTACACTTCAACATCATCGTCAGCAATATGGACGTG
>JANQUM010000437.1:0-2478 GCA_030731175.1 Spirosomataceae bacterium | reverse complement strand
TTCTCGACTCCGCTCGAACTGACACAAGACGAGAAAAAAAGCTACGCTGATACCCAAACCCTGAACTTCAACATCATCGTCAGCAATATGGACGTGACGCCAACGTACCGAAAGTTATTGCCAAACGAAAAACATCCCGATAAAATCCTGAATCAAACGAAGAGCGGATCGGGGTTGATTTTTTATTGGGGCGTGAAGAAGGAGTTTCCTGAATTGGGCTTGCACAACATCTTTTTTTCAGACGATTATAAAACGGAATTTGAACACCAGTTCAAACACAAAACGATTTACCAAGACCCAACGATTTACCTCAATATCACGTCAAAACACAAACCTGACGACGCCCCCGAAGGTTGCGAGAACTGGTTTATTCTGTTAAACGCTCCCGCAAACGAAGGTCAAAACTGGGAAGAAATAATCAACGAAGCCCGGAAAAATGTAATCGAAAAAATCAATCGAAATCTCGGAATTGACCTCGAACCGCTCATCGCAATAGAAGAAATTCTTGACCCGCGAAGTATTGAGTTCAAAACCTCCTCAGATAAAGGAGCGTTGTACGGTAACAGTTCTAATAACCGTTTTGCAGCTTTTTTGCGGCACGCTAATTTCTCAAATAAAATCAAAAATCTTTATTTTGTTGGTGGCAGCGTGCATCCCGGTGGTGGAATTCCGTTGGCGTTATCCTCCGCTAAAATTGCGGCGGCGATGATCTGATTTACGGTCTAAGATACAACAAAAAATTTAGCTGTGCGATGGCTTCCGCCGTCGCACGGGTATCTCCAGCGAGTTTTACTCGCACTGAATACGTGCGTCAGCCGCGTTAACGATGGAAGCGGCATCTCCCGTACGTACGGGAATCAGCGGACAGCGTGTTAAAACGCCCAACTTTTCCTTCTTCTAAAAATATCTTCCCTCCTTCCGCAAGTTTTTTCTGAACTTGTCATCTAATAATACAGACATCACAAGTATTGGAAGAACATACACTCATTGCAAGTCTGAAAAGCCGCAACCAAGCGGCATTTAGGCAGTTGGTAGAAACTTACCAAGTGCGGGTGTATAATACTGTACTGTCGTTGATACAACACAACGAAGAAGCGGAAGATATTGCTCAGGAGGTTTTTATAGAAGTCTATCGTTCGGTTGAGAATTTTCGGGAAGACTCGACGCTCAGTACGTGGATTTACCGCATCGCAACGACGAAATCGTTAGAAGCGATTCGGAAAAAGAAAACCCAAAAGCGGTTTGCTTTTCTCACCAGTTTATTCGGCAAAAATGACGAATTACTTCACCAATCGCCTGATTTTGAGCATCCGGGCGTAGTGGCTGAGAACAAAGAATTATCGCAGACGCTCTTCGAAGCTATCAGTAAATTACCTGATAATCAACGCATTGCATACACTTTAGTAAACGTAGAAGGGTTGAGTTATGTGGAAACCGCCGAAGCCATGGACATCACGAAAAGCTCCGTAGAATCCCTGATTTTTAGAGCAAAAGGAAACTTGAAGAAGTTATTGAAAACCTATTATGAAGAAGATTTTGGTTAACGGTTAAAAGTGTAAAGGTTAAAGGATTACGTTATCATATTGATTGACTTACTGACTAATAATTATGAAAAACATCGACAAAAAAATTGAAGAAACGCTCAACTCCCTCGACGGGATGAACCGGGCAGAACCAAGACCGTTCTTCTACACGAGGCTCAAAGCCCGAATGGAAAACGAAGCGAGTGTTTCAACGTACGCCGTACGAAAATTAAAACCCGCTTTACTCGTGCCAATGCTGGCGTGTTCGCTACTACTTTCGGTGGCTTCGGTTTATACGGTATTGAGTTACGATACGCAAGACGCTTCGCTTTCGAGTAGGGATGCTTTTATACAAGAATACGGTTTGAATGAATCTGTAAGTACACTTAACTATTAAACACCAAAATCCCGAAGCTATCGATAAAAATTTACTACGATTATGAAAACAATAAACAAAAACTGGCTTTGGGTAATTGGTGGCTTAATGCTGCTGAATATTGCCTTACTCACCTTCATTTGGATTAAAAAGCCAAACCACGAACCTCCTGAATTTCTTAAAGAAAAACTGGGATTTTCTGAGATTCAGAAAGAACAATTTGAAACATTGAAAGGGCAACATCAAGTCCAAATGCAGGGAATAAAAGTTGAAATGGAACGACTGAGGGATAAGCTTTACGGAAATTTTTCAACCGTAAATTTTACCGATTCACAAGTTCAAGAACTTACAAATCAAATAGGCGAAAAGAAAGCTGAAGGCGACTTCTTGACTTACGAGCATTTTCAGGAAGTACGCAAGATTTGCACACCCGAGCAGCAACGAGAATTTGATAAACTTATCAGTGAAATTGTACGGGGAATTGACAGTCAAATGCCTCCGCCTCCGGATAGAAACCAAGAAGGACGAGGCGGAGGCCCACCCGAAGGCAGAAGACCTCCACCGAGGTAAAACACCTAA
>JANQUM010000436.1 GCA_030731175.1 Spirosomataceae bacterium | reverse complement strand
ATGGCAACCACAATGGGCAACCGGACTGTTTTTGAAGAATTTGAGATTTTTTGCTGTTCTTTCACTTGGTACTTTCCGTCTTGAAAATGATACTATATTTGTCAAAACCACTTGTTGAAGCTTTATGACGTTATAAAAACATAAAATTGAATAAAAAAGGTTTAGAAATCGCATTATCTTTGGCAAAACCTATCAGTAACAACTAAAAATATGTCTTTAGAGCAAACTTGGCGATGGTACGGCCCGAATGATCCGGTCAGCCTCTCCGACGTAAAACAAGCGGGAGCAACGGGCATTGTCTCGGCGTTACACCACATACCGAACGGCGTTGCATGGAACGTTGAAGAAATCAAAAAACGAAAGACTGAAATTGAGTCCGTAGGCTTATCGTGGTCGGTGGTAGAAAGTATTCCGGTTCACGAAGACATAAAAAAGGCTTCGGGAAATTATAAAACGTACATTAAAAATTATCAAGAAAGCATCGTAAATCTCGCCGCTTGCGGCATTGATACAGTGTGCTATAATTTCATGCCTGTGCTTGATTGGACCCGCACCGATTTGGATTTTCAAATGCCCGACGGCTCAACGGGTTTGCGTTTTGACATGAACGAGTTTTGTGCGTTTGAGTGCTACATTCTGAAACGCCCCAACGCCGAAAAAAGCTACAACGATACGCAACTGAAAAATGCGAAAAAGTGGATGGATAACGCTAACGAGCAACAGGTTGAAAAACTAACGAGAAATATTATTGCGGGTTTGCCCGGAAGTGAAGAAAGTTTCACGGTAGAAGAATTTGCCGAAATTCTGAATACTTACGAAGGAATTGACGAAGGAAAACTTCGTACGAATTTATACAATTTCATCCGAGAAATTGCTCCCGTTGCCGCCAAAAATGGTGTACGGTTAGCCATTCACCCCGATGATCCGCCCTACCCTATCTTGGGTTTACCACGGGTGGTCAGCACCGAACAAGATGCGAAATTATTACTCGAAGCATTTGACCATGAGGCCAATGGCCTGTGCTTCTGCACGGGCAGCTACGGCGTTCGTGCTGATAATGATTTGGCGGGAATGGCTACACGATTGGGAAATCGCATAAATTTTATACATTTACGGTCAACAAAACGGGACGAATTTGGTAATTTTCACGAAGCCGACCATTTGGATGGGGATGTGGATATGTACGACGTAATGAAGGCATTATTATCCGAACAAAAACGACGAAAAGAAACAGGAAGAAGTGACACCCGCTTGCCTTTCCGACCCGACCACGGACACCGAATGCTCGACGATCTTTCCCCGAATAAAAGAACGAATCCGGGTTATACGGCAATTGGGCGTTTGCGAGGACTTGCGGAATTAAGAGGATTGGAAATGGGAATTGAGCGGGCGTTTTTTGAATCGAAATCTTGAGAATCTAACTAATTATCTGATAACTTTTAAAACAGTGTGTTAAAAACGTAAACCCACAAAATGAGAAAACAAAGTATTGTTGACCAAGCCATCGAAACGGGCATTGTGCCGTTATTTACCCACAATGATTTAGCCCTTTGCCTTGGCGTTCTTCGGGCATCTTACGAAGCAGGAATCCGGGTTTTTGAATTTACAAACCGTACCGAGAAGTCGTTTGAAAACTTCAAAGAAATGGTAAAAGTGAAGTCGAAAGAAATGCCAGATTTGGCGTTGGGAATCGGAACGATTTATGACGTAGAAATGGCTCAAAAATACATTGATATTGGAGCAGAATTTATCGTGGCTCCGGTGTTCAATCCTGCCGTTGGTGCATTGTGCAAGGAACAAAATATTCCGTGGATGCCCGGCGTAATGACCGTAACTGAAGTTTATAACGCCCGCCAAGCTGGAGCGGAAATGATAAAAATATTTCCTGGTGATGCCGTAGGTTCTAAATTCGTTAAATCGCTTCGTGGACCAATGGCAGACGTAAAACTGATGGTTACTGGCGGAGTTTCGCCTACCAAAGAGAGCTTATCAGAGTGGTTTGGTGCGGGTGCAAACTGCGTTGGCCTCGGCTCTCAGTTAGCTCCAAAACAAGCGATTGCAGCGAAGGATTTCAACAAAATTCGTGAAATTATTCAGGAGGCAATTGCAATGATTGCCCAGATTCGTACTCAAGCATAAACATTCAAAGCGGAAGCTACTTCTCGCACGCCAATTAGCTGCATATTAGATAAGTGCGTTTCCACATTTCGAGCAAATTCGGGGAGTTGACTCAGGTCAATTCCCCATAATTCTTCGTTGCTTAAAATCGTTTTTACAAAATCTGACGTATCGTTTGCGGCTTGCCACTCTTTGTAAAAGTATTCGGCAGAGTCGCAGTTAATGAGGTAAGTTTCGCCGTTGCTTTCTCCGTAAAATTTACCGTCTTCTACTTTTGTGGCCTTCATAAACAGCAAATACGCCGCAAAGCCGCGGGCAAAGTACTGCGGAACGGTTTCAAATATTTTGTAATAATTTATGAGCGTCGGGATACACCGCATCCGCATTTTCATGGTGTATTGAAGCGTGATGCTCAACCATTTATGATCTAAACTTGGATTTCGGAAACGATCCATGACTTCACGTCCGTAACGTTGCGTAATTTTTGCGTCAACTTCGTAAGGTATGGCGGGAGCCAATTCGGTCAGCATCAAGATGGTGATGTATTTTTCCATCAATTCATCGCTCATTACGTCTTTCACGTATTCAAAACCCGCCAAATAAGA
>JANQUM010000435.1 GCA_030731175.1 Spirosomataceae bacterium | reverse complement strand
CGCCCCGTTCCTCCGGCTTCCTCCACGTTTCCGCGAAGCATAAATTGCATCAAAAATGCCGATTCGGGCGTGATTGCTTGACGGGTTTCAGGTTCAAATTCAACCAGTACTTTGCCATTTTTATCTTCGATTTTATAAATCAACATAGGTTTAGTGTAGCGTCCTTCGTTTACAAACGGAGCGTACGCCGCCACGAGTTCGTACAGCGAAGCATCAGACGTTCCCAAACCAATTGAACCCACCGCTTCAAGCGGCGAGGTAATACCCAATTTTCGAGCATAATCTACCACCGCTTGCGGCCCAATTTTCAACGTGAGCTGTACCGCCACAGAATTTACTGAACGTGCCAAGGCACTTCTTAACGTCATATTTGAGTACGTAAATCGCCCGTTTGCGTTTCGGGGTTCCCACGTTTTAGTTACACCGCCCTCTGTCCAAGATGTTTTTACGGGTTCGTCCCGAATTTTATCGCACGGCGACATATTCGCCGACCCATCAATGGCGGCGGTGTAAAGAATAGGTTTAAATGTAGAACCGGGCTGCCGCCTTGCTTGCTTTACGTGGTCATACTGAAAATGCTCAAAATCAATACCGCCAACCCACGCCTTGATAAAGCCATTATAAGGATCCATGGCGACCATTCCGCTCTGCAAAAATTTCTTATAATATCGGATAGAGTCCATGTGGCTCATCGTCACGTTTTGCGTTCCTTGGTACGAAAACACCTTCATTTTCGTCGGTAAATTCATGTATTTACTGATAGAGTCTGCGTTATTATCGTACTTGATAGCAAGTTTTTTGTAATGCGTTGTGCGTCTTGCCACAGTATCAATATAACCGCTAATTTCCTCGCCGCTTTCGTATCGCCACGGGTTATCGTTCCGCCATTCAGAATCAAACTGCTTTTGCAGCATAGCCATGTGTTTGTTTAAACCCGCAACGGCGTGATCCTGCATTCGGGAGTCAATGGTGGTGTAAATTCGTAAGCCGTCTCGGTACACGTCCACGTCCATGTCTTCGCTTTTTGCCCAATCGTTTACTAATTTCACTATTTCAGATTTGAAATAATTTTCGTTTGAGCCTTCGGTTTTATCCTCCGCAATGTTCAATTTCAAAGGCAATTCAAGGTATTTTTCGCTTTCGGTGGTTGTCAAATACTTGTGTACTTCCATTAATTGCAAAACCGTATTTCTCCGGCGAACGGCGTTTTCAGGATTCCGAATCGGGTTGTAAAAAGTCGTTGCTTTGAGCGTTCCCACCAAAATGGCGGCTTCGTCTGGCTGTAAATCAATCGGATCTTTACTAAAGTATTTCCGAGAGGCCGTTTTGATTCCAAACGTATTACTACCAAAATCTACGGTGTTAAGATAAAGCGTCGCAATTTCGCCTTTGGTGTAACGCCTTTCGAGCGAAACCGCCGTAAACCACTCTTTAGATTTATAAATAATCGTTTTTATTCCAGGAATGTAATAGAGCAATCCTCGCATTTCTTTTTGACGAGTATTATAGAGGTTTTTGGCAAGTTGCTGCGAAATGGTACTTCCGCCGCCTCGATCTCCGCCTTTTAAAATTCCCAACGCTACACCGCCAAGCGACCGTAAATCTATACCAGAGTGTTCTTCAAAACGAGCATCTTCAGTGGCAACAAGTGCCCTAAACATCCACGGGGAAATCTCGTTACTATCAACCGGAATACGGTTTTCAGCATAAAAATTACCGATAGTCACGCCATCCATCGAAACGATATTTGATGCCTGCGAAAGCTTCGGATTTTGCAGATCATCTACACTTGGCATGCCGCCCGTTAGCCACAGGAAGTTGGTTTGAATAGCTAAATAGTAGCCAATGACGAACACCACTGACCCAAAAGCGAATTTATAAAGCTTTATGATTGCACCATAAAACCTGCCCGAACCGTCAAATTTAGATTTGAACTTCGCTTTTCTTTCACCAATAAATGCTGATGTTTTCTGAAAAAAGCCGTCAACCTGTTCTTTGCCCAAAACCTTGTAGAGAAGATTTAGCAAGATGGTTTTCAAGAATAGTAATTTGTCGGTAACGAAGGTTTTAAGGCGTTCGTAAAACAATTTAAACTTAATAAACATATACAATGGATAGCGTTAATTTGGAACAACAAAAGTACATTTAAAATAATACGTCTTTCGCAAAAGGCAAAATTTCTTGTTTACCGAAAGAAGCCGCCAACCATTTATTTAAACAACGCCGCAACCATTTATCACTTTCAGAGGCTTATTTATGGTTTGTTTTGTATTTTTGAAAAAAAACTCAAGAATCCCGTGAATAACATTTTAGAAGTACACAATATCGTCAAGCACTATTCCGCCCATACGGCGTTGGATGACGTGAGCTTAAGCGTTCCAAAAGGACAGATTTTCGGTCTGCTCGGCCCCAACGGAGCCGGAAAAACTTCGCTGATTCGAATTATAAACCAAATAACGGGACCAGACGAAGGGAAAATCCTGTTTAACGGTGAGCCTTTACAAGAAAAGCACATCGCCCAAATTGGTTATTTACCAGAAGAACGCGGGCTTTACAAAAAAATGAAAGTGGGCGAGCAGCTTCTTTACCTCGCCCGGCTGAAAGGGCTTTCAAAAGCCGAGGCGATGGACAAACTGAAGACATGGTTCGTAAAATTTGACATCAAAACGTGGTGGGACAAAAGCATCGAAGACCTTTCTAAAGGAATGCAGCAGAAAATCCAGTTTGTGGCAACCGTTCTTCACGAGCCTAAATTGATTATTCTTGACGAACCTTTTTCGGGTTTTGACCCGATTAACGCCAACCTCATTAAAGACGAAATTTTGGAATTGCGGGATAAAGGAGCGTCCATTATTTTCTCTACACACCGCATGGAATCTGTGGAAGAACTTTGCGACCACGTTGCGTTGATTCACAAATCGAAAAAGATTCTTGACGGCTCGAAAAAAGAACTCAAAGAGCAGTTCAAAAACGGCACTTACACCGTAGAGTTTACCGGAACATTAAGCGTAACCGAATCTATTTTCACAATTCAGGAAATCAAGCCACTTGAAGACACGGTGCAACGTGCCATCTTGAAGTTACAACCCGGTACGAGCGTAAATCAATTATTGGGTTCGGTGATGAACCAAGTAGATTTACGCCTTTTCAGCGAGAATATCCCGAGTATGAACGAAATCTTCATTCGTGCCGTAAGTAGTTGATTATCAGCAATTCCTAACATTTTATTCCATTCAAAAAAGACTTTTCAATATGAACAATATATTACTCATCATTCAGCGAGAATACCTGACACGGGTTAAAAAGAAGTCGTTTATTGTCATGACCATTCTCGGGCCAGTGCTAATTGCAGCAATGTACGGCATTGTAATTTGGTCGGCGATGTCTTCAATTAGTCAAAAATCGGTTCAGGTTTTAGACGAAAGCCAGTTGTTCGTAGATAAATTTCCGGCTTCCGAAACGTTCATTTACGAATTTATTTCGGGCGACTTAGATTCGGCGAAAACAGCGTTTAAAGGTTCAGGGAAAGATGCACTTGTTTTCATCCCAAAAAGTATTTTAATCAACCCCAAAGACGTAAAAATATTTTCGGAGGAAGGTGTACCGTTTGACTTACAAAATGGCATTGAAAACGCCATTGAACGGGAAATCGAATCCATCAAACTCACCGAAGCTGGCATAACAAGAAGGGTTTTGGAAGACGCAAAAATGAACGTTGAAAGCCAAACCATTAGCCTTAAAGACGACAGCGAGGAAAAAAGCAGTGCCGCAGCCGCTTCTATTATTGGTATTGCAAGTGCATTTTTAATTTATATTTCCGTATTTATTTACGGTGCACAGGTAATGCGAGGCGTGATGGAAGAAAAAACGAGCCGCATCGTGGAAGTCATCATTTCTTCGGTTCGCCCGTTTCAGTTAATGATTGGTAAAATTGTCGGAATTGGCTTGGTTGGGCTTACGCAGTTTTTACTTTGGATTGTGCTCTCGTTCGTCATTTTTAACGGTGGGCTTTATTTCATGCAAGATAAAGTGATGGATGCAGCACAAACCATGAGTCAAAGCCAAATGGAGCAAATGTCGCCGGAAGAACGCCAAATTGTTGAAGAGCAAATAGCCGGAGCTTCCGCCACTAACGGCGTTTCAAAGGCTCTTGGGGCGTTAGAGACCTTACCCGTTGCTACCATTATAATTTGCTTTATTATCTATTTCTTGGGCGGCTACTTACTGTACAGTGCCTTATTTGGAGCGGTTGGTTCAGCTGTTGACAGTGAAACAGACACGCAGCAATTCATGTTTCCGATTACAATCCCGATTATTGCTTCCATTATTTTTGCCCAATTCGTGATGAAAGACCCGAACGGCACGCTTGCCTTCTGGACTTCCATGATACCGTTTACGTCGCCCATTATTATGATGGTAAGAATACCGTTCGGCGTTCCGCTTTGGGAATTAGCACTTTCAATCAGTTTGTTGATTGCAGGATTTATACTCACCACCTGGATTGCCGCACGCATTTATCGCGTTGGTATTTTGATGTACGGAAAGAAAACATCTTGGAAAGAACTCGCAAAGTGGGTTTTCTACAAAGGATAAAATCCGTTTTGAACGGTTATTAAAAGAAAAAAGAACCCACATCGGGTTCTTTTTTGCTTAACTACTATTGAGTGAAAACTTAATGTCTTAAAAAGTCACGGGCTATTTCCTTTGACCTTTACAGTTGTCAACTACGCAAATACCAAGCCAAATATATATTTAGAGAAAAGAAATTTGCGATTATTTTCTCTTTTTACTTTCCAATTTTTAAAATCAGCGAATATTCGTCCATCGAAGTGGATTGCGTGTTTATTTTTGGAGTAAAATCAATAACTTCGACCCGATAATCGCTGCTTCCAACGCTGATTGCATCACCCGAATAATTTATTTCAGAGCCGTAGTTGAGCTTTTTATCGATACATTCGCCACTGATACAAAACTTGACGGCTTTAGAAATGCCTTTATCCGTTAATTCTACGGTGGCAAAAAGCTCCCCCGCCCGAATGCACTGCACGCCTTCGGGGCAGCGACTTTCCTGAACATCTGCAAATTTCACCGAAAGGTCATTTTCAAGTGCAACAGATTGTTTGAGTTTCACCGTAAAAGCTTCGTTCATTGTTGGTTTTACTATTTTATCCGAACAAGCGAAATTAAGAAATAGAAGTACGGTCGCTGTGAGTATTTTCATGTGTTTCAATATTTTCATAAATGAGTCTAATAATACGTTAATAGTTGTCAAGCATAAATTAAAATCAATAAATCAAGCTGTTCTTTCGGCTTCATGAACAAAAAAGAAATCTTTTTTTCGTTAAAGAAAAAGACATTCTTTGCAAATCACGCTGCCCATTTTCGCGAATTTATAGTTTTCTAATCAGCAAAAAAATCTACCAAACCACTTGTTATAAGCCAATTAGGGCAAACTTTAAAAAAAAGCTGCGTTTTTAGCACTTTTTTTAAAAAAATACGTTTCATCTTAACAAAATAAAAAATATTTTTGCACCCCGTTACTGGGGTTTTTATATAAAGAAAATAAAATATATGTACTGGACATTAGAATTGGTATCTTACTTAGAAGATGCCCCTTGGCCTGCAACGAAAGACGAACTGATTGACTTTTCAATTCGCTCGGGTGCACCAAATGAAGTTATTGAAAATTTATCGGAGTTGGAAGATGACGGGCAACCGTACGAAAACATCGATGAAATCTGGCCAGATTATCCAACAAAAGACGATTTCTTCTTCAACGAGGATGAATATTGACGCACTCTTTGGCATAAAGCCATTGGCTTGTTTCAACTAAAATATACATTGACTTTAAAGCGTTGTCGGTCAGCTGATAACGCTTTTTCTTTTTTACCAGCGAAATGAAAACGAAAGGCATACGCAAAAATAATATCAATATCGTGACTATGGGGTGCTCAAAAAACCTCGTTGATTCAGAAGAATTATTCACGCAATTGAAAGGAAACGGCTTGAGCGTCACGCACGAATCTCCAAAAGATGATTCTAACGTGGTGGTTATCAACACCTGCGGTTTTATCGATAACGCCAAGGAAGAGTCTATAGAAACAATTTTGCGGTATGTTGATGCCAAAGAGAAAGGAATAGTAGAAAAAGTGTACGTTACGGGCTGCCTTTCGCACCGTTTTAAAGATGAACTCGCTCCCGAAATTCCGCAAGTTGATGCCTGGTTTGGCACAAACGAGCTTCCTCGTTTACTTAAAACACTACGAGCCGATTATAAAAAAGAACTTGTAGGCGAGCGGTTACTGACCACGCCATCGCATTACGCTTACCTGAAAATTGCAGAAGGCTGTGACCGCCCCTGCTCCTTCTGTGCCATTCCGTTGATGCGTGGAAAGCACGTTTCCAGGCCGATGGAGGAAATGGTACTACAGGCAAAAAATCTCGCCGCAAAAGGTACAAAAGAGCTTATTCTGATCGCTCAGGATTTGACGTACTACGGGCTTGATATTTACAAAAAACGCAACTTAGCAGAGTTAATAGACAATTTAGCTGATGTAGAAGGAATTGACTGGATTCGGTTGCAGTACGCCTACCCTTCTGGCTTCCCGCTGGATGTTTTAGATGTAATGCGGGAACGCAGCAAGGTTTGCAACTACCTTGATATGCCGTTGCAACACGGCTCAACCGAAATGTTGAAACTAATGCGACGAGGAATTACCCGCGAAAAAACGGAGGAACTCGTCAATAAAATTCGGGATAAAGTGCCAGATATTGCTCTTCGTACCACGCTGATAGCCGGACACCCCGGCGAAACCGAAGAAATGTTTGAAGAAATGTATCATTTCGTGGAGAAAATGCGATTTGACCGTTTAGGGATTTTCCAGTATTCGCACGAAGAAGATACGCATTCATTCTCGATGCCTGATGACATTCCAGCTGAAGTAAAGCAGGAACGCACCGATATTATCATGGAACTGCAACAAGGTATTTCTAAAGAATTGAATACGGAGAAAATTGGTCAAGTAAAGAAAGTTCTTTTTGACCGAAGTGAAGGCGGATTTTTCATCGGAAGAACCGAGCAAGATTCTCCCGAAGTAGATAACGAAGTTTTAGTAAGCACAGATCAATACGTACGTTTGGGAGATTTCGCCAACGTACGCATCGATAAAGTTGAAGAGTTTGATTTATTTGGAACGGTGGTTCAATAAGAAGTCAAACGGAAATACTTCGGAAATCTAATAAAACGAAGACCGATTGTAAAGTCAAGTCGACTTAGGTCAACCGGGGAAGCTAAATCCACCATTCCGCGAGCATCGCCGTAGTCAAGTGTGTTTAGTTTTCCATAATTATATCCCGCTTCAAAGCTCAGAATTATATCCCGGCCGATGATATCGTTACCCAAAAGGAAGTCGATTCCCAAGGTTGAAGCAGCACCAAATCCGCTACCTTTAAAGGTATAATCTACGTTATCGTAACTTCCCCTATCGGTATAAAAATTATATCCCGGCGACAGCCCCAAAACAACGTAAGTTTTGTAGTCCAGCTTTTTTCTCAGAAAAAGTGCCGGCCCCACAAACTTCACAGAGCGGTTATTGGAAATACTTCCAACTTGCTCAGAACCTGTAAACTCGTTGCGGTACATGATTTCGCCGTCACTGTTACGGCTTCTGAAATCCGTAAAAACTGCCCCGAAGCCAATCACGTCGTTCGGAAAATAAGCAATATCTGCTCCGAGCGTGAAACCACGCAATAATTGTTCTTGGTAAAGGTCAAAAGTATTGGTGGTTTGAATGTTATTATCCAATCGGTTTCCGATTCCTCCTTTCAAGCCAATCCTGAATCTATTTTCTTGATTAATTGTGATGTTTGGCAACTCCGTATCAGAAATATCAACCGGAGAAGCTGGTCTTTTTGCTACTACTTTCGTTTCAGCAGCAGTCTGCTCGATCGCTTTTTTAGCCTCGGCAGTTTCCTCGACAGCGGTATTTGCGGTCGGATTTTGTCTTGTAGCGGCTGCAATATCCCCTCGGTCAATTCGGTTGTTTGAATTCGCCGCTGTTTCGTTGCTCGTAGTCTTTACCTCTTCTTGTGCTGTAGGCTTCACTGCTTCAACTTTTCTAATAACCGTTGGTTCTTTTGGAACTGGTGTTTTTGCAACTACCTGCTCCTCTTTTTTAGTGCTATCAGGAATTGCTTTTTCTTGTGTTGCACTATTAGAAGAATTTGAACTTACTTCACCTTTTTTATCTTCAGCAATTACCTCAGTTTCATCCACTCTCAGGCTTTCGGATTGCTGCTGATCATCTTTATCACGGTTCTTTTTTCGTTTGCTTTTTACTTCATTTTTAGTCGGTGCAACTTCATTTTCAATCGCTGATGCAGCTTCTGTTGATTCACGCTTTGCTGCTTTCTCATTTCGCCGCTTCTGGCGTGCCGAAATAGTACCACTACTCAACGCTCGTGGAGATTCTACATCAGACCCAGCCGTAGCACGGTACAATGCTTCGGGTAGTTTATCAGCATTTGGCAAATCAGCATCGAAGTGGTTGAATTTGAAGGTAGTAACAAGATTTTTAAATATTTCACTTCGATACGGTTTCCCATCTTTGAGGTAGGCAAAAACAAATCGGGCGGGCGTTTCGTCAATTATTCGACACCTTAGCTGCTCTCCAGCCTGCGTCACAATCATATCTCTTTGAGCCTGCACGCTGCTCACTATTAATATAAACGCCGCTGCGGTTAATACCCTGAACGTTTTCACCTGATAGTTTGTAAAATTTGTCTTCATGAAATTTCCTCAATGTGTTATAGCTTTTACCTTCGATCTCTTCTGTGTTTAATTCAAATCGTGCTTTAGCCCTTTGTATTCTCTTAGAAGTACGAATTACAAAGCAATAATTATACCGAAAACAGTTTTTCGTGTATATTCCTACTGAACGTTCTCAGATTACGAATTGGTATAGTTTTTGACTATTAAAAAATGGTGTTAAAACTAATCTTAACAATCCATTCGCAAAGTTTTCACGTTAATATATTTGTCCCGTAAGATATTTTATCTAATTTTCGGAACGATAAATTTATATCTACACTTAAAAAACTTCTAAACTGACAATATGGGATAAAACTCTACGTTAACTAACCAATCAATAGAAATGGAAAAAGTCCAAGTTAACGATAGTGAACTTGTCTCGGCTTATATTAAAGGAAACGAAGATGCCTTTGGCACGCTCGTTGAAAAATATAAGCACAGAATCTACACCACAATTTATTTAGTCGTTAAAACAGAAGAAGTTGCTCAAGATTTAATGCAAGATACCTTTATAAAAGCTATCAAAACATTACGGGGCGGGCGTTATAACGAAGAAGGTAAATTTTTGCCGTGGATTTTACGGATAGCTCACAACTTAGCCATTGATTACTTTAGAAGGGAGCGTCGCTACCCTAATGTGGTATTTGAAGACGGAAGTCATGTGTTCAATTCATTAAACTTTTCGGAGGAATCTGTGGAAACCCTGCAAATAAAGCGGGAATCGCACGAGCAACTCAGAAGTTTGATTAAGTGTTTGCCGGAGCAGCAAAGAGAGGTGCTTGTCATGCGTCATTACGAAGACATGAGCTTTCAGGAAATTGCCGATGCTACCGGGGTGAGTATCAATACTGCGTTGGGTCGTATGCGTTATGCTCTCATCAATCTTAGGAAAATGATGAGTAAAAATAAATATGCGTATGACACAAATCTCTACACTAAATCAAAATGATGTAATCCGTTATCTCTATAACGAAACCACCCCACAAGAAAACGACCGTATCGTAGAAGCTCTGCTCTTCGACGTTGAGTTACTCGAATTCTACCTCGAGTCCGTGGAAACTAAGGAAGGTCTTGACCAAGTTATCATGACGCCTCCAAGGAAGGTCATAAATAATATATTGGCATATTCAAAAAAATACGCAATCGAAGCTTAGGCTTTAATTGCGTATTTTTTGTTTCAGAAAATGATTCCGTGCGGCTTTAAAACCGCACGGCTATTTCTTCGTATAAGACTAACCGTAAAGTTTACTGTTAGCTCAGTTCAATTTCGTCTCCATCTTTATTCAAAAAGTGGAATTCGGTAATACCGATAGATGAATCTTTGATGAGTTTTACCCACGTTTTATACTGGGCAAACCACTTCATTTGACGAGTTATGATACCCTCACGGTAGTACGAATAAACAAATGGATGTACGATAATGCTGATTCCACGTTCGTTTTGCTTATTCAGAATGTATTCCAAGTTATTCTCTACGAGGTCAGTAACCGAAATACTCGCCTGAATTTTTCCGCTACCGCTGCACGTTGGGCAACTTTCACGAGTTGAAATATTCATTTCGGGGCGTACCCGTTGGCGGGTAATCTGCGAAAGTCCGAATTTAGAAATTGGGAGTACGGTGTATTTTGACCGATCCGTTTTCATTTCGGTTTTAAGCACAGTATGAATGAGCTTGCGATTTTCGGCACGCTTCATGTCAATAAAATCAACCACAACAATTCCGCCCATATCACGCAAACGTAACTGGCGAGCCACTTCTTTGGCAGCTTCCATATTTACAGTCAATGCCGTGGCTTCCTGATCTTCTTCACGGGTCGATTTATTGCCACTGTTCACATCAACTACGTGTAATGCTTCAGTATGCTCTATAATTAAATAACCACCGCCGGGCAGACTTACTGACCGTCCGAAAAGTGACTTTATTTGCTTCTCAACACCATATTGTTCGAAAAGCTTTGTTTTACCGTTATGAAATTTAAGGATTTCTTCACGTTCTGGGGCAATTGCCTGCAGGAAATACTTAGTACTCTCAAACGCCTCTTTAGTATCAACCACAATGCTGTCGAAGTCATCGTTCAATAAATCACGCAGCAAAGATTCTGCACGATCCATTTCGGTTACGATTCTATCTCTTGGTTTTGCCTTTTTGAGGGCTTTTATTCCATTTTCCCATTTCTCAACGCACGTTTCGAGGTCGCGTTGAAGCTCTTCCATTTCCTTGTTTTCGGCTACCGTTCGCACAATCACACCGAAATTATCCGGCTTAACAGACGACAATAGTTTATGAAGGCGGTTCCGCTCTTGCTTGCTGGTAATTTTCTTTGAAATATTGACAGCATTCGCAAATGGCACTAAGACGACGTACCGTCCGGCAATTGAAATATCGCAGGAAAGACGCGGTCCTTTTGAGGAGATCGGCTCTTTAACAACCTGCACCAAAACGGGCTGATTTCGAGTCAACACATCGGTGACTTTACCGAGTTTGTCTATTTGCGGAAGGTTTTCAAAACCTTTCATCCTCGGACTAATGGGTTTTCCCGAAACGGCATCTTTGGTGTATTGATTCAAAGAATTTATGTTTGGGCTCAAGTCGTGGTAGTGCAAGAAAGCGTCTTTCTCGTACCCGATGTCTATGAATGCCGCATTGAGACCAGCCACAACTTTCCTGACAGTGCCAAGATAGATGTCTCCAACCGCAAATTGATGTTCTGTTTCGTCGAAATGATATTCGGTAAGCCGCTTATTTTGCATAAGAGCTATCCGGTCACCCTGTTGGGTGTTACTGATAAGTAATTCGTTACTCAAAGTTGAGGTAGAATTAAGGGGTTAATAAATAAGTTTGAATTTCGTGGAGCAAATAGATCTTAGCGATTAGCCTTTAACTATTATACTTACATTCAACCATTTACACAAAATTAGTGCAAACTAATTTCAAGTAAATAGGTATCAGAATATAATGCACCTAAAAAAAATAAGCAGCAGCCGCAAGAAGTTAATTACTTTCTGCCAACTGCTGCTTAAAAGAAGTCTTGCTTTAATTACAGCAAATTATTTTTTCTTGTGACGATTCTTCCTCAAACGCTTTTTACGCTTGTGAGTAGCCATTTTATGTCTTTTTCTTTTCTTTCCGCAAGGCATAGTGATTATAAATTGTGCTTCCTGACCCCTTTTGCAGGAAACGATTGAAAATTAAAAAATATTTTTACTGTTAAGGGAACAGTTAATTTTTTCCGAACCGCAAAGCTACAAAATTACTTTAAATTTTGCAATGTTCTTTCTACCTCCTCTCGGAGTGTTGGTTCGATTTGTTTGTTTTGCAAATCTGTTAAAAGCGTTCGTGCTTCTTCCGCTTGATTCAACTCTATCAGGCTATACGCTAAACCCAACTGAGCATTATAGTTCTGCGGGTTAACTTTCATTACCTGCCGGAACCTGCTCGCCGCCTTATCGTATTGATTTGATTGCAATGAAAGCACCCCCATATTTACCAATGCCGGCTCATAATTTGGGTTGATTTCCAATACTTGACGCAGCATACCAATTGCCTGCATCGGCGACCCAGAAGTAACGTAAGTCATACCCAGGTTTGTGCGGGCGTGCAAGTTATTGGGAGCTTTTGCCAAGACTTTTTGGTAAGCATTTTGTGTTTTTTCGGCAAATTTCTCAACATTTTGAGTCCGCAATGCTAAGTTATACGCCTGAAAGTAAACGTCACCGGTGCGTAGCCAGTTTGCTTCGGTTGGCTGTTTTGTGGCAACCAATTCGTAGTAATACCCCGCACTATCGGCAATTGTGCCTTCGATGAATAAGTTTCCGATTTTTTCTAAAACCGCAACATCATTAGCTGGAGCATTGACAAGCTCTTTTTTAAGATCAGACAACCGCTTTTGCTGCTCAACCGATAAAGATGGTGAGTGGCTTTCGCCATCGTCTTTTCCACTAGTCGCAGTAGCAGTTGTTTGTTCTGTAGAAGTTGCTTTATCACGGCTTGCCCCTTCACTATCTTTCACAACCACTTTAGGCCGTGTGTACAGAAACACTGACAATCCGGTGGCAATTAGTACGATAATAAGAAGTTGAATCCGCATTTTATGCTATTTTGAGAAGGCTTTTGCCTCATACTAAAAACGTATTATTTTACGTTACTTTTTACGCCTTCGGTAAATTCTTTAGCTGGTTTAAAGCTTGGTACGTAGTGTTCAGGTACCATAACGGTGGTTTTTTTAGAAATGTCACGAGCTTTCTTTGCTGCTCTTTTTTTGTTTATAAAACTGCCAAATCCTCTTACATACAAAGCATCCCCTTCGGTTAATGTTTCTTTTACAGTCTCGAAGAAAGACTCTAAGGTATCTGATACAGTTGCTTTATCTATACCGGTGTTTTCTGAGATTTTTGCAATTGCTTCTGCTTTAGTCACTATTTTTTTGGTTTATTATGGATACTTTACTGCTCTCAAACTATTATTTGTAGAAATGAGTTTGCAAAGATAACCGATTTAAAAAAAGCTTTACAACAAATTTTGTTTTTTTTGACATAAATCATTTATTCATAGTTAGTTACATAAAAGTCAGTTTGAATGAAAATAGAAAATCCTACTAAAGAGCTGACTTTTTCAAAAAAAATAATTCCGTGGTTTGAGCAACATCAGCGGAATTTGCCGTGGCGGCATACGCAAGATCCTTACGCTATTTGGTTGTCCGAAATTATTTTGCAGCAAACCCGAGTTGCTCAGGGGCTCCCTTATTACAATCGCTTTTTGAGCCATTTACCTACAATACAGGACTTTGCTAACGCTCCGCAAGAAGAGATCCTACGGCTTTGGCAAGGTTTAGGGTACTATTCGCGGGCGAGGAATATGCACGCAACCGCGAAGGTTATTATAGAAAAATACGACGGCACATTTCCCGATAACTATAATGAACTTGTAAAATTAAAGGGAATTGGGCCATACACGGGTGCTGCAATTGCCTCTTTTGCTTTTGGCGAAGCCGTTCCGGTGGTTGATGGGAATGTGTTTCGGGTGCTTTCTCGAGTATTTGGCATTGAAACCGACATCGCGGCCTCCTCCGCCCGAAAGGAGTTTACTGAGCTTGCCGAAACGCTAATTCCGCAGGATTCACCAGCGGCGTTTAATCAGGCAATTATGGAGTTTGGGGCATTACAATGCACGCCACACCAGCCAAATTGTATGTTTTGTCCGTTGCAAGATACTTGTTACGCATTTCAGCACGAAGCTCAGGGAGTTTTGCCCGTAAAGTTAAAAAAGACGAAAGTCAGGAATCGTTATTTCAATTATTTTGCCGTGCAGCAAGACGAACACTTCCTAATGAATAAAAGAGCGGAAAACGATATTTGGTCAGGTTTGTACGAGTTTTACCTCGTCGAAACGGAAGAAG
>JANQUM010000434.1 GCA_030731175.1 Spirosomataceae bacterium | reverse complement strand
ACCAAGACCTTCGTAAAAAGGGTCATTTTTTCCAGCGGGCGTTACGTGAACGGGCATCACACCAAACGAGGTAGATTTTCGTTTCGTGATTTCTCCAAAACCAAAGTGTTGCACGGCTAACTGAAACGAATGACAAATAAAGAACATGTATTTCTTTGGGTAGCTGCTGGCATTGTGTGCTACAATGCTATCTAAAAATGTACAGTAGCGGGTTTCCCACTCTGTACCTTCTAAAACAGGACTTCCCGGGCCGCCGGTTGAAATATAAATATCGTACTCATTGATATTGGGTAAACTGCTCGCTCCCCGAACGTCAAAAATATCGTAATTTCCTTCGATGTTTTCTGAGGAAAGAAAATCGCCAACGAGCATTTTTATGCAACGCATCCCTTCGTTGGGGTGCCCGTCATACATGTCTAAAATGGCTATTTTTAAGTGTTTATTCATCTAAATCTTCTCAATGGCTCTTACAGCCCGTGTTTTGTTTCGGCAATCATATAATCAACAACAGATGTTAGGCTTCCGGTTTCCTTAAAAACCCTTAATTGACGATCTGCACCCGTACCGTTGGCAAGGATTTGGTGCACGTATTCTACTTCCTTGCGTGAGCCTAATTCGTCCAACACATCGTCAATAAATTCGAGTAACTCACCCACGAGTTGCTTGAAGGGTACTTCTTCTTCTTTTCCAAAATCAATTAACTTAGCGTTGACCCCGTCGCGGGCAGCACGCCATTTGTTTTCGTTGATGAGGTTGCGGCGGTACTGTCGGAACGATAGATTCTGTGAATGTAGTTTGTGCAATTTTGCCACAATTGCCTGCATGATAGCGGCGAGGCAAATGGTTTCGTCCACTCGCATTGTTACGTCACAAATTCTATATTCGATTGTAGGGTAGAAGGGATGCACCCGAATATCCCACCAGATTTTCTTGCCATTATCTATGCAGCCAGTTTTTATCAAAAGGTTAACGTAGTTATCATACTCCGTTGCGGAGCTAAAGTAATCGGGAATACCAGTTCTTGGAAATTTATCGAAAACTTTACTTCGGTACGAGCTGAAGCCGGTATCTCTGCCGCACCAAAACGGTGAATTGGTAGAAAGGGCGTAAACGTGTGGCAAAAAGTACCGCACTTCGTTCATTATTTTGATGCCGGTATTTCTGTCAGGAATTCCGACGTGAACGTGTAAACCGAAAATTAAATTTCCGCGGGCAACATCACGCATTTCGTCGATGAGTTGATCATAACGTGCATCGGGCGTGATGAGCTGATTTATCCAATCTGAGAACGGGTGCGTTCCGCCGGCGGCTATTTTTAAACCTTGTTTGTCGGCGAGGTCAATGAGTTCTTTTCGTAAATAGCTTACTTCGGCACGAGCCTCGTGTATGTCTTTACAAATATTTGTGCCCATTTCTACCACGGCTTGGTGCATTTCCTGTTTGATACGTTCTTGCAGGATTATTTGACCGCCTTCCACAATTTTAGACATGTGCGACCGCAATTCACGGGTTTCGGGATCAATGGTTTGGAATTCTTCTTCGATTCCGAGGGTAAAAATTGACATGATAAATCTGTTGAAAGGTGAGAAAAGGGCTAATTTTCGCTAAAAAAGTTTTTTTTAAAAGAAAAAAATCAACCGTGAAGACATGAAGTGCATAAATACCTTCGTGTCTTCACGGTTAAAACTGCTGTTCTTTATTTCTTAGTTGCAGCTTTCTTTGCAACAGGTTTTTTAGCGACTGCTTTTTTTGCTGGTGCAGCTTTTGCAGCAGCAGGCTTAGCAGAAATTCCTTTAGCTTTTTGAGCGAGTATTTCTTCGTTTTCACCCAAAACGGCAGTTTCCACAAAAGTACCCCAAGTTAAATTGTTTTGTCCTGGCTTTTGAGCCTTAGCACGCTCAATGGCGTACATTGCCGAGTGTTTAACAATCCAGTCAAAATTCTCTTGTCCAACCGAAGTGATTTCTGCGTCAGGGGCCGGATTACCGAAGTCAATAGCGTACGGAATACCGTCGCGAATGGCAAATTCGATGGTGTTAAAATCGTAACCTAATGCACGGTTGAGACGAAGAATATAATCTTCCATCAAAGCGTAAAGCTTTTTCTGCTCTTCACCCTGCGTTTGCGGCTGCGTAGCGTAACGTAAATGGTGTGGGTTGCGAGGCTCGTACGGCATAATATGAATATACTTTGAACCCAAGCAGTAGCAACGATAATAATCAGTGAACTGAATTTCTTCTTGCAAAAGCATCACTAACTGACCAGTTTCGTCGTGCTTTTCCCACAAATCTTGCGGGCTTTCAACGCGGTAAACACTTTTCCACCCTCCGCCAGAGTGCGGTTTCATGTAGGCAGGAAAACCGATTTGATCGAACATGTAATTCCAGTCGAGTGGCATTTTCATGTTACGGAAAGAAGTTTCTGAAGTGTCCGTTGGGCGTTCTTTTGAAGGTAAAAGTACGGTTTTAGGTACCGGCACGCCTACTTTGATGGCGAGGCTGTTGTTAAAGAACTTCTCGTCGGCACTCCACCAAAAAGGGTTATTGATTACTGCCGTTCCGCTGATGGCGGCGTTTTTTAAATACGCTCGGTAAAATGGAACGTCTTGAGAAATACGGTCAATAATTACCGCATAATCCGTAGGAACGGCTTGTTCAACTTTGTCGATCAATACTGGCTCGGCAATAATGTCTTTTCCGCCCGTCTGACGGTTTACTTCCTCGCAAAATGCCCATGGA
>JANQUM010000433.1 GCA_030731175.1 Spirosomataceae bacterium | reverse complement strand
AGGAAAAACAGCGTATGCACCAATTGCTTTCTGAAGCCGAAAACATGATGGGCTTTGGAAGTTGGTCTTGGAAGATTAATGAAGATAAAGTGATTTGGTCGGATGGTTTGTATCGTATTCTTGGCTTCAACCCCGCCGATCGGGTGCAGCTTGAGATTGATGTGCCTAAGTACTACGACTGGGTGCACCCCGATGATTTGGAAGGTTTGAAAAAAAGCAACGAAGTATTTTTATCCACCGGAGTACAGCAAGATGATTATCAGCACCGCATAATTACGCAAAGTGGCGAAGAAAAAATACTGGTTTCGAAAGCAAAAGTAATAGTTCATGCAGAAGATGGAAAAACTCCAGTGCTTGCAATGGGAAGCACTTACGATGCAACCTACCTCAAAACAATCCAGAAAGAACTTGAAAAACAAGTGCTAAAACTTGACTTGTCAAACCGAGATTTGGAGCAATTTGCCTACGTGGCTTCGCACGATTTGCAAGAGCCGCTGCGTAAAATTTTAGCGTTTGGCGAAAGGCTTAAAAGTACACTCGGTGACGATCTGGGGGATAAGCCAACGCTATATCTAGACCGCATGCTAAACGCCGCCGGAAGGATGCGGGAACTCATAAATAATCTGCTTTCGCTCTCGCGGCTTACCAGCGATCAGCCTTTTGAAACAATAGATTTAAATGCTTTTGTGTTGGATATTCAAGCAAATATTGAAATAGGCGTAGAAGAAACCGATGCAATAATTAGCATAGATGATTTACCGACTATCACCGGAATTCCCGCCCAATTGAGTCAATTGTTCAACAACTTATTGAGCAATTCTTTAAAATTTAGAAAAGAAAACGAAGCCCCAAAAATTTCAATCCAAACCGCTGAATTAACTAGTGATGAAACAGAAAAGTACGGGATTAGTAAAAATGATTTTCACAAAATTCTCGTGCGGGATAATGGTATTGGATTCGCAAACGAATACGCGGAGCAGATTTTTACAGTTTTTAAAAGATTGCACGGCAGAACCGAATACGCCGGAACGGGCATTGGGCTTGCCATTTGCCGTAAGGTAACTGATAACCACCAAGGTTTTATTTACGCTAATTCGGAAGCAGACAAAGGCACAACATTCACAATTTTATTGCCTAAAAACCAAACAGGACTCTTAACATGACAGAAATTCAAGACACTACAAATATAATACTTGACAAATTTGCTAAAATCTACCTCGCTGTTTTACAGAATATCCCGGAAATAATATTTGCAACTTTAGTATTACTGTTCTTTATCGTAATCTCTCGTTATGTTAGAAAGTTAGCTAAGAAATTTGCCAACAAACACACACATGATAAGCTTGTTGCCCAGTTTATCGGTAACATAATCGCCTCTTGTTTTATTATATTAGGAATAGTGATCGCCTTCAATATTTTGGGGCTGAACGGAGCCGCCTCAGAAATTCTTGCCGGAATAGGGATTACTGGTTTTATAATCGGTTTTGCGTTCAAAGATATTGGCGAAAACTTCATTGCGGGAGTAATACTTGCCTTCAAACGCCCGTTTGAAATGGGCGATATTATCGAAACCAACGGTCTGAAAGGCTCGGTAATTTACTTAACACTGCGTGAAACAACAATCAAAACATTTGACGGAAAGGATATTTTTATCCCAAACGGGTTGATTTTGAAGCAACCGCTGCAAAATTACTCTAAAGACGAACTGCTGCGGCACGATTTTGTTATCGGACTTGATTATGACGAAGACCTTGATGCCGCCATCGAATTGATTTACCAAGCGGTTACTTCATTCGAAAGTATTGAGAAAGCCCCCAAAGCTCCGACTGTTTTTATTGAAGAATTTGCCCCAAACTCAATAAACGTGCGGGTGCATTTTTGGCTAAATATGAGCCATAACGGTCTCAAAACGAAATCGACGGTAATGAATAACGTATTAAAGACATTGAATAAAAACGGCTTCTACATTCCAACAAATATTGTAGAATATAAAGACTACAAGGGGTTGCACCCAAACGCCCAAAGTGATAGTAAAGAGTAAGTGAGAAAAGTAAAAATGGATGAAGTATGGAAATCAATAAGAAAGTTTTTATCCTTATTGCAGATGACGATCAAGATGATATACTGATGCTTAGTGAGTTATTTGAGCAACACGGGCTTTTAAATCCGCTGTACATTGTGTCAGACGGAGTAGAATTGCTCGAATTTCTGGAACGACGCGGCAAGTATGAAATGGTAAAAGTAAGCCCGAGGCCAGATTTGATTTTATTAGATTTAACAATGCCTCGAATAGACGGGTATGCTGCTCTTCAAAAAATCAAATCGAATGTTTTGTTGCGGGATATTCCAATAATTATCATGACTTCTTCTACCAGCGAAACAGACATTGCAAAATCACGGGAATATAACGTGGATGGCTACCTTCAAAAACCGATTGTTTATAAATCATTCATCGAAGTAATTGAGTTACTTTCTGATAAAGGGATTTATTTGAATGAGTAGGCATTGCACGTCATGGTAAAAATCGGCTGACTTTAAACTGTTTGTAAAATAAACCACAAAGCTTTTTTATGAAAACAATCAACGTGCTTTTAGTGGACGACGACGAAGACGACTACTTTTTGACCTCAGCGTATTTCGAGGAAATCAAAAATATCAATTTCAAAATTGACTGGAAAAGTACCTACGACTTAGCCGCCCAGGCAATTCTTTAAAAAGATTATGACTTGTTTATCTTTGACTATTTTCTGGG
>JANQUM010000432.1 GCA_030731175.1 Spirosomataceae bacterium | reverse complement strand
ACCGAGAGGTTCGATAAAAGTTTCATCGTTAAATTTTTGTAAAGGTTCACTCAAATAGTAATTTCTACTATTGTTTTAAAAATATATAGCTCCTTATCGGAGAAAACTAAAAAACATTTCAATCCGTAAGCGGGTGTATTTTCATACAGTCCAACATTTATCTTCTCTTTAAATACCTACGGCTTCTATGATGTGAGACTGACACAGAAAAAAAAGTAACGGCCTTTGTCTCAAAACTTGGTCTAATTATTTTTGGCACGATATTTATACCTACACAATTGAAGGCATGCCATACCGAAAAGCAACAAAAGACTTTTCAAATAACTGCTCAAATTAGTAAAATAGCACGATAAAAAGCGAATATCGACTACTTTTATTGCTAAAAAAAGATGAAGCAATGCAAAATGTTGCAAATACCGTGCTAAGAAATCGCTTTTTTTCGCAAAAATATTTTTAGAAACTTTCCACTACCTTTGCCGTTGGGAAATCTTCACCAAAACCTTCCCTTTATTCACCGTGAAAATCTGGACTAAAAAGAACTCCGCTTCCACAAACAAAAGAATCGAGGCATTTACAATCAGCAAAGACCTCGAATTAGATGTCTTTCTCGCACCGTACGACATTCTTGGCTCAATGGCCCATACCATTATGCTCGAAAAGTGCGGCTTACTCGAAACAGATGAACTCAAGAGTATTCTCACCAATTGCGGAAGCATCTACGAAGAAATAATCAAAAAGGATTTATTTGTAATCGAAGACGGAAGTGAAGACGTCCACTCACAGGTAGAATGGATGCTCACGCAGAAACTGGGTGATGCCGGAAAAAAAATTCACAGTGGTCGCTCACGCAATGATCAGGTTTTAGTTGACCTCAAAATGTATATGCGGCAGCAAGTAAGAGAGATCACAGAACTGACACATTCGCTCTTTCAAACCTTACAACAAAAAAGCGAGAAACATAAAGAAGATTTGTTACCTGGCTATACTCACCTCCAAATTGCGATGCCCTCATCTTTTGGCTTATGGTTTGGAGCCTACGCCGAAGCTCTTATAGATGACGTAGAAGTCTTGAAAGGGGCGTATAAAGTCGTCAACAAAAATCCTCTTGGGTCAGGTGCAGGTTACGGCTCTTCTTTTCCTCTTGATAGAAACCTTACTACGCAATTATTGGGCTTTGACACACTGAACTATAACGTAGTTTATTCGCAGATTACCCGTGGCAAAACCGAAGGTATTTTGTTAAGTGCGGTGGCAAATCTTGCTGCTACCATTGGTAAATTGGCGATGGATGTTTGCTTATACAACAGTCAAAACTTTGGTTTTATAAAACTTCCCGAAGAAATGACAACGGGTTCGAGCATTATGCCTCACAAAAAAAACCCTGACGTTGCCGAAGTATTGCGAGCAAAATCAAATCGACTAAAGGCATTACCAAACGAAGTGGCATTCATTACCTCTAATCTACCATCAGGCTATCACCGTGATTTACAGATTACAAAAGAGATACTCATGCCTGCCATGGACGACATCAAAGAATGCCTTTCCATTGCAGATTTTATGATGGCAAATATTGAAGTAAGCAAAGACCTACTTGCAGATAAAAAATATGACTTACTCTTCAGCGTGGAAAATGTAAACCAAATGGTAGTTGAAGGAACGCCATTCCGTGATGCGTACCAAAAAATAGGTTTTGAAATAAACGAAGGGAATTTCACGCCAAATCGCTCACTAAATCATACCCTTGCGGGAAGTATTGGAAATTTATGTAACGCAGAAATTGCCACCGAAATGAACGAACTAATCGCTTCTTTTCACTTTAAAAAAGTAGATAATGCATTTGAGAAATTGTTGAATTGGGAGGTTTAGGAGATTGGAGACATTGGAAAGTTTTGCGATACAAAAAATTATACACTCTCAAATCGCCGATCTAACTTCTCACAACTTTACTAAGTGATTCGGCAAGTCACTGACGCGTTCGCAGCAAACTTGCTCCATCACTTGTTTCAGTTCCATTTTCAGTAATTCGATGGTGTGATTTCCGCCGTCTTTACCCAACGCACCAACGCCGTACATAAACGAACGCCCTAGGAAAGTAAACTCCGCTCCTGATGCTAAAGATGAAGCAATATCTGGCCCAGTTCGTATGCCGCTATCCATCATTATTTTGATTTTATTTTTGTACTTTTCGGAGATTTGCTGAAGAGGCTTTATAGTAGATTGTCCGGCGTTCAGCTGCCTTCCTCCGTGGTTAGAAACGATGATTCCGTCCACGCCCATCCTGATTGCCGCTTCCGTATCTTCTTCAGAAGCAACACCCTTCAGAACCAAGTTCCCTTTCCATTTGTCACGGATTGCCTTTACCCGATCCTCACTCATTCTTCCCGAAAAAGTACGGTTCATGAATTGCCCCAGATGTTTAAGCGAAAGTCCCTTCGGAATGTAAGGAAGGAGCGTCTTGAACTCGGGCTGACCCGCCAGTAACGTTTCAATTGCCCAGCGTGGGCTGCCAATAATTTGCAGCATATTCCGTGCTGATAATTTCGGGGGAATAGCCAGTCCATTTTTAATTTCTTTCGGACGAATACCGAAGCTTGGCACATCAGCCAAAATAACGAGCGTATCCAGTCCGGCTTCTGCACACCGCTCAAGCAATTTATCTCTAAGCTCCTCTTCTTTAGGGTGGTACAACTGAAACCAAGCGTTTCCTTCGGTCAGTTCGGCAACTTTTTCAATGCTCGCCGTTCCGACGGTGCTTAGTATAAATGGGATATTG
>JANQUM010000431.1 GCA_030731175.1 Spirosomataceae bacterium | reverse complement strand
AGGATACGCCGAAATTGCTGCCAATGCATGACCGGGCATTTCAATTTCAGGAATGACTTCTACGTACTTTGAAGCTGCATATTTCACAATATCCCGAACTTCATCTTGCGTGTAGAAGCCACCGTAGGGCGTTGCATCGTAGGCATTATCGGTGTAGTGACCTTTCATTGTTTCCTTACGCTGCGACCCGATTTCCGTCAATTTTGGGTATTGTTTTATCTCGATTCTCCAGCCTTGATCTTCAGTTAAATGCCAGTGAAACTTATTCATTTTGTGCATCGCAAGTAAATCAATATACTTTTTGATAAAAGCAACTGGCATGTAATGACGACCAACATCGAGCATACCGCCGCGATATTCGAAGCGGGGTTCGTCAGCAATTGTACACGCCGGGATTTCCCACTTTACGTCAGAACCCTGACGGCTTGAGCTGTAAATTTGCGTGGGCATTAGTTGCATTAAAGTTTGTAATCCGTAGAAATGCCCTCTTGCAGTACTCGCCGAAACCAATATGCGGTTCGGCGTAACAGAAATAGAATATGCTTCGGCGGGAAGATTAGGCGATGCAGTAAAATAAATACTATTCGCTGCATTTTTTGACGAAACCTCAATTTTCTTTCCCATAGTTGTCAGTAATTGATAGGACAACATTTCACCGATATTCAGCAGCTCGATATCATTAGCAGGAACAACAATCCGGGTTTGATCCGTGATTTTGAATACTCCCGCCTGCGGCTGCAATTGTTTGGGTTTCGGAATAATATGGTACTGGTTTTGGGCAATTGCGGGGGCAACGCTCATTAGTAAGAATAGTGCAATGAAAATACGCTTCATTAGGGGATGAATTTGGTTTAGCAATGAATAAAATTTACAAAAACGGGCTTTTGCTTGTAGTTTTGTAAGAATTTGAAGGTTAAACAATTAAGTTCTTCAACCAATTTGTGTTTTTAGGTTCAATCTAACTAACGACAAAAATATGCCAAAAAATATAGATAAACCCTTAGAAAACGCAATTCTTAATTTGCCGCAAACCGAAAAAGACAAATTTCTGCTGCGATTAATCGCTAAAGATAAGATTTTGATTGAGCAATTGCAGGTGAAATTACTTGAAGATGACTTCGATTTGCGGGAAAGGAAGGAAGAAATTAAGAAAAGAATTATTGCAGTTTCAAAAATGACGCACTCCACGCCGGGCTGGATGATGATGGATATGCGTGACATGAGCGGCATTATTAATCATTATTTTAAGGTGACGAAAGACAAATACGGCGAAGTAGAACTACAACTATTCCTGCTACTTTCTTTTTTTGATAACCAGCAAAAATTCATGCAGCAATACACGAGCCGGGCGGACAAATTGGCACTTTATGTGGCAAAACGAGCCGAAACTATTTTGAATAAACTCGGTAGATTGCACGAAGATTACCGTATCGAATTTGAACGGGATGTAAACAGATTACTCGATAACGTACACCATGGCGTTGCCGAATATTACGCCCGGCAGTTGCAACTGCCGAAGGAGATTTGAAATTTTCGCAAAGTCATTAATTCATCAAAAAATGTCTAAACCTATCCTCGTCGTAAAGTTCGGCACGGCTTCCATCACAAAACAAAACGGCGAACCCAACGAACGCATTATTCTGGAAATTGCGAGGCAACTCGCTACGCTTCACGAGCAATACCGCATCGTAATTATTTCTTCGGGAGCGGTTGGTGCCGGAAAACATTTTATAAAAGATTACCACGGAACCATAAATCAACGCAAAGCGGCGGCGGCGGTCGGAAATCCGTTACTGCTCGCCATTTACGCCAAATACTTCGCCGCCTACGGCATTTCGGTTGGGCAGAGCCTGTGCGAACGACAGCATTTTGCTAACAGGGAGCAATTTTTACAACTCAAAAATACCTACGAAGAACTCTGGAAAAACGGTATTATTCCAATCGCAAACGAAAACGACGTAGTAAGCGACCGTGAACTAAAATTTTCTGATAACGACGAACTCGCAACCTTAATTGCAACGGGTTTTGGGGCAGAAACAATGCTGATTTGCACGCAATCTGGCGGATTATTGAACCGTGAAAAACAAATTGTAAACGAAGTTTCTGAAATCAACGATGAAATTTTACAACTGGTAGATTCGTCAAAATCTTCCCTCGGAACGGGTGGAATGGCTTCAAAACTGACGTTTACAAAACTTGCAACCCGCATGGGAATCCGGGTCATTATTTTTGGCATGAACCAACCCGAAGGTTTACTAAAAGCCTTAAGCGGTGAAAGTGGCAGCACTTTTTTACCCCAAACGGCAAACCTATCGGCACGAAACAAATGGCTCGGCAGCGGCGGGTTAACTGCTGGAAATATCACTATTGACGCAGGAGCAAAAAAAGCCGTTTTAAACCGAAACAGTTTACTTTCCGTCGGAATCCTACACGCCGAAGGCGAATTTGAAAGCGGCGAAATTATCGAATTAAAAGACGAAAACGGTGCAATTTTTGCCGTAGCCCGAACTCGCTGCTCTTCGGCGGATATTCCGTTACGGGATAAAATTCAGGGTTTTGTAGTTGCTCACGCAAATGATATTGTGGTGGTATGAAGGCAGTCACTATTCATCAGCTCAAATAAACGCCCCGTTATTAATTCATTCAGCCGCACTCGACCAACGAGTTAATGCTGGTTGGGATGACTACAAAGCAGCTTTGAACAAGGAAGGTAAAGAGTTTTCCGTTCATTTCTATGACAACGTAAACCACGGTTTTCACAATAACAGTACACCG
>JANQUM010000430.1 GCA_030731175.1 Spirosomataceae bacterium | reverse complement strand
ATTGAGAGAAGAGCGGGGCTGTCCCGTGATGAATTTATCGAGAGCTACCTCAAGCCAAAACGCCCGGTCATTTTCACCGATTTGGTGAAAGATTGGCCCGCCGCCCAGAAATGGTCATTTGAATGGTTTCAGCAAAATCACGGCGACTTGCAAGTGCCGTTAATAGACAAAAGTTACCACGACCCTAAAAAGTATTTTCAGGTTGCTAAAACCATGAATCTTGACGATTATCTGGATTTAGTAAAATCTAACGAACCCGTAGATTTACGCATATTTTTGTTTGATATTTTTAAGAAAATTCCTGAACTCGCCGAAGATATTCGTTACCCCACCATTATGGATGGCTTTATAAAAAGTTACAAATTTATGTTTTTTGGCGGGCGGGATTCCGTCACGAATTTGCATTATGACATGGATTGCTCCAATGTTTTTTTGACGCAATTTCAAACCCAAAAGAAAGTAATCCTTTTTTCACCCGAAGAAAGCAAAAAACTTTACCAGCACCCGTTTACGGTAATGAGCCATTTTGATCCCGAAAATCCCGATTTTGACAAATATCCGGCAGCTAAAAACCTTCGAGGTTACGAAGCAACTTTTGGCCACGGCGAAACGGTTTTCATGCCCAGCCTTTGGTGGCATCATATCCGGTACGTTGACGGCGGCTTTAGCCTCGCCCTTCGTGCAAATGATTCTATGTTTACCTTCGTGAAAGGCGGTTATAATCTCGCCCGACATCAAATTGTTGACCGCGGGATGACCAAACTTCTTGGTGAAAAGTGGAAAAACTGGAAGGAAGAAAAAGCCGCCGAGCGTGCATTGGGAGCAATAGCCTAATTTAGGCTCGTATTTTGTTTATGATACTTTATATCGCTTCTTGCATTTTGCCCACCCGCACAACTTTTATTAGATAGGAGCTAAAAATGAATATCATTAGTGAAAACGAATTAGTAAAGTACATCTCCAAATACATGGATTTGCCGGATGAACTAAAAACGGTTGTTATTGAGAGTACGGTAATCCGTCATTATAAAAAGGGTGAAATACTTCTCAAAGAGAATCAGCACGCTAACGAAGGATTTCTTGTATTAAAGGGTTGCGTACGGGATTATATCATTAAAGACGGCGAAGAAAAAACTATTGAATTTTACACGGAAGAACAACCTATTACTATTGCCAGTTACGGCAAAAATGTTCCTTCGGGGCATTTTTTAGAATGCGTTGAAGATACCACCGTGAGCGTAGGAACTCCTGAACACGAAGCGGAGATGTTGAAGAAATACCCGCAGTTCGACGCTGTTTGTCGAATAATCTCAGAGGTGATGATGGCAAACCTACAGACCCATTTCGCTGACTATAAACTCATGTCTTCCGAAGAACGATATTTAGATTTCATCAAAACACGCCCGGCGTTAATTCAGAAAGTACCGCAATATCAAATTGCCAGTTACTTAGGTATGACCCCCGAATCTCTGAGCCGTCTAAGAAAACGACTTTTAAAAAAGCAGGCCTAATTCTTCATTTCTTACCCAACATCAACGAGTTAAAGCACCTGCCTTTCATAGTTTTGTAATGTTAAACACAAACAGCACAAATTATGAAGAAACTATTTTTATTATCAACTACAATTCTTTTCTTGTTTACGAGTTCACTCTTCGCCCAAAAGAAAAAAGAAGACGCACCATATCACAAGTTCTTTGTGGGGAGTTCTGCGTTTATGTTGTTGAACCTCAATACCAAAGACAATAATCCGCCAAACTTTTACCAAATCAATTTTGGTTACCGTATTACGCCAAAAGACGTCGTTTCTGTTGAAGCAAAAACATGGACCTACGGCTGGCCAATTGGTATTCCGCTCGGAAATGCTGCTTTTGAAAAAGAAGGCGAGGGTTTTCCTGGCTACGTGAAGTCGCATGGCATCGCTATTGCTTATCAGCGTTATTTATGGAAAGGCCTTTACACGGCGGTTCACGCCATGAACTCCTCTCAAACATTTTATGACAAAGAAGACGTTAAAATTCAAAACGGTTATCAGTTATTTATGACGTATCGGTTGGGTTATCACATCGAATTATTCAATAATCGCTTTTTTATTGAACCGGGAATTGCGTTGACTCACCGTCCAATCGAAACCAACCAACCAGAAGGCTTCAAAGTTGTAAATGACAAATGGCCAAAGACTTTCTTTCCAGAACCTGGCCTGCATTTTGGAGTAAAATTCTAAATTGGGATTATGAATACAAAAACTAAGCTTTCAACTCTCTGGGTAGTCGTGCTTTTCAACATGCTCTTCGCTGATATTTTTTCAATTATGGTTGAATTAACCGAAGGAGGGATACTCGATGTTCCGGGCGATGTGAAAACCATCATGGCAGTGGCGGCAGTTATGACTAACGTGCCAATTTTGATGATTTACTTTTCAAAATCGTTGCCTTACAAAAGTAACCGAATAGCCAACATTGTTGCCGGAATCTTTACTATCACTTACGTAATTGGCGGCGGAAGTCTTGTTCCGCACTACGTTGTGATTGCGAGTATTGAAGTTATCTTCTTACTTATTATTGTGACGATGGCGTGGCGGTGGGAAAAAGCAAATTGACTAAAGAAATCAAACCCTAAGCCTTTCCTCCAACAACTCTGGGTTTCGCACAATCTTTTTGATATACTTAAAAAGTATGCCCCCGTGCGACGCATCCAACACCCGATGATCAATGGCAATGCTGAGTTTCATAATCGTGCGGGGAACAACTTCGCCGTTTACTACCCAAGGTCTTTCGTCAATGCCGCCAATTAAC
>JANQUM010000429.1:1133-2801 GCA_030731175.1 Spirosomataceae bacterium | reverse complement strand
TTGGGGCAGGGCAGCGTGATGCCCTGCAAACGAGCAGAAATGAAATTAACTGTAATACGCTTTGATATTTATTTCATCTTCGAACGTTTTACCAAAAATGAAGTCATTATAGGGTCAAAACCTTTGTTAATATCGGCTTCAATGAAGTCAATCTTGTATTGTCCGCAGCGTAGTTTGAGTTCGTAGTAAAACTTCTGAATCGTACTTGTGTATTGCTCTTTCACTTGAGAAGGTTGCAGTTTTAGCTTCTGCCCCGTTTCTACATCAGTAAATTCATACGGACGTTCTTCAAACTGAAATTCACGCTCGGTTTTGTGGTCAGAAACGTGAAAAAGTAGTACTTCGTGTTTATTATGCCTTAGGTGTTGCAGGGCAGAAAACAGCTTATCCGTATCTTCAATATCATCAAACATATCGCTAAACAGCACCACCAAAGAGCGTCTAGGAATTTTATCGGCAATTAAATGTAACGTTTCCGCAATTGCCGTTCCCTTTGATTTTTCTTCAGAAGCAACCAAATCGTTCAGGTGGGAAAATAATTGATGAACGTGAGACGACGTAGATTTTACGGGTGTTTGCAGTTCTATTTTATCCGAAAAAGTAGTCAAACTAACAGCGTCCCGCTGTTTTTGCATCAGGTAAGCAAGCGTTCCCGCCGCTAAGGCACTGAACGTAATTTTACCGTTGTTTTCCTGCGGATAAAACATTGAGGATGAAGTATCTATCAATAAATGACAGCGTAAATTTGTTTCTTCTTCGTAACGTTTTACAAAAACTTTATCCGTTTTTGCGTAAACCTTCCAATCAATATGACGCGTACTTTCTCCCGAATTATAGAGCCGATGCTCGGCAAATTCAACCGAAAAACCGTGAAACGGCGAGCGGTGTAAACCCGTAATAAATCCTTCAACAAGCTGTCGAGCAAGTAACTCTACGTTTCCGTAAGAGCGTATTGTTGCTAAATCCAATTCCTTTATAGTTGCCATTATAGCCAGTTTTCCAATAAATTTCTAAAGTAGTATGTTTATACAACGTTCAGTTCTGCACGCTTGTTGAGTTTTGCCCTAAAGCATCTACATTAACACCAGGGTCTTCGATTCGGTTAAGGAAAATTTCGCCGCAGCAACCGATGGTCATAACTTGCACTCGTTGTATTCCTTTCTGAATCATACCTATTTTTTTAGCGGCTTCAAGTGAAATATCAATAATACGACTTCCCGAATAAGGTCCCCGATCATTTACACGTACAACAACCCGCTTTCCGTTTGCTAAGTTGGTTACTTCAAGCATCGTACCAAAAGGGAGCGTTTTGTGGGCGGCAGTTAAACTATATTTGTCCATCTTTTCGCCATTTGCCGTTGTTTTACCATGAAACCTGGGGCCATAATATGAAGCTTTGCCTTCAATTATATCACCCATTACCATCTCTTCGGGGCAGCAATTATTTTGCGAATGACAGCTTATATAAAGCAGAACAGTAGATAACAGAACTAACAATTGGACTTTTTTCATTTGTTAATGGGTTGGGTTTTACTGTTTATAAATTCGGCAGTTTCACGTAAATTCTACCGAACTCAATGGTAAATGTACTATATAATTCCGCAAGTGGTATTCAATCTAAAATAACATTTTTTTGATTGAAAGTACCAAAAAGAAATGTTCACAATT
>JANQUM010000429.1:0-1123 GCA_030731175.1 Spirosomataceae bacterium | reverse complement strand
CTATAAAACCAAGAATTGTGCAAAGAGACGATCGAGACCGAATTTACTCTAAAAGAGTCCGTGCCGGAAAACGCACCTACTTTTTTGATGTCAGAACGACCCGCTCAGAAGATTATTTCCTAACAATTACTGAAAGCCGCCGCTTTCAACGCGACGGTGATTTTGTTTACGAAAAAAGTAAAATGTTTGTTTACAAAGAAGACTTTGAAAAGTTTGTAAATGCCTTGCAGGAAACCGTAGATCACATTAAAAAGGAGCTAATTCCTGATTTCGATTTTTCACAATTTACGGATGAGTACGCTACAGAGACCTTTATTGAAGGCGAGCAGGTGAATCGTGAAATTACCGACCATCAAGTTGCAAAACCAGCATTTAGTAATGAAGAAACTACGAAGGCCTCGTCCGAAATAATAGTTGATGAGCCCGCAGATGCTTTCAGCACTTCTGAGCTAAAGTGGGAATAATTAAAATCGGACTACAAGCATTTCCAAAGCTCTATTATTCCGAATGTCTTTTTAAGAAATTTTTGCTACGCCTTCTCAATCAATTGAAGATTTGTAACGGATTGCAAATTATAATCAAAAAAACTCCAATCAGGTTGGAGCGAAAAATTCTAATCAAAAATATTCTGCACAAACAAGACTACTTTATTCCGTGGAAACGTGGAATTTCATTGTAAATTTGGGTTTCAAAAAATAATCAAAGAATGAAGAAAGTCGTAACGCTCGGCGAAGTTATGCTTCGCTTAGTTCCACCAAATAACGCTCGCTTTACGCAAGCCCAATCTTTCAACGCTACTTTTGGCGGCGGCGAAGCAAATGTAGCCGCTTCATTGGCTCAATTTGGGCTTTCTGCGGCTCATATTACCGCTTTCCCCGAAAATGAACTAGGAGAGGCTGCAATCAATTATTTTAAGCAGTTAGGTGTTGAAACGGCATTTATGCTGCAACGTGGCAAACGAATTGGCACGTATTATGTTGAATTTGGAAGTGCGTTGCGAGCTTCAAAAATTATTTATGACCGTGAATTTTCGGCGATGGCACTTGCCCAGCCAGAGTGGTTTGACTGGGATAAAATATTTGACGGAGCTGACTGGTTTCATTGGACAGGCATCACCCCCGCC
>JANQUM010000428.1 GCA_030731175.1 Spirosomataceae bacterium | reverse complement strand
TTCCTACATCAACACGTTTATCGAAGCTATTAAGAAAAGTTTCTACTTTTTTAGATTGGTACGGACGGCGTATGCTTACCCCAAAACTTCCCGCAAAACCGCCATTGATTTTATCTCCGAAAGGTTTTCGATGTGAAGGCGATAGAAGGCAAGTAACACGTTTAAGAGTTCGTTTCGGAGCGAACGGCTGACGTTTAAATCGGCGTAACTATTGCCCATAATAAAGTGGTTCAACGTATTTTCAACATCTGGTGAAAGCATCACCGGAATGCCGTTTTCTTTAAACTGCGAACCGATTTCTTTAGCTGTTTGCGGGGCAAAACCGAGGTAAAAAGCAAAGTTTAGTAGGAATTGTAAATGCGTATTTTCAAAACCGACTTTGGCTTCGTCGAGGTCGATTAGCGTTTGGTTTAGGAAGTTGAAAAGCGGTTTGTTTTCGGATTCTTCTTTGAGCGTTTTATGCAGAATTTCTGTCATGAATAACGCAATACTCGACTTCAAAACATCGTAAGGGAGCGTTTGGTAAGGATTATTGCACTTGATTTCAGAAATGCGTTGAATGTCTTTTTTCGGGTTCATATAAACCACCAAATCAAGTAACGTGGCGGGCTGAAAAAGTGCCATTCGGTTTCTTCCCCGACTACTCCGCACGCCGTTTTCGATATACGTTTGGATGCCAAATTCCTCGGTGTAAACCTTCGCAATGATGGAGGTTTCGCGGTACGCAATAAAATTGATGATAATACCTCTCGTTTTATGCAGCATGATACAGCAAAAATACGAATAAAATCAACCATAAAATATCAACAAAATGCCAATAAATGGAAGTTAATTTTAACCGAAGCTGATTGGGCGGATTTACGCTGTAAACGAAAGAATCGACGTAAGATTTGTTGCGAAAAGCATCGTAAACAACCACTAAAAGTGCCAAAATGCCACCAAAAGTATGGGCGAGGTGCAAGCCAGAAAGCACGTACACAAAAGAGCCGCCTGTATTGTTATCTAACCTGATGTTTTGCCCCAGCATTTCTTGCCAACCCCACGCCTGCGAAGCCAAAAAGATTACGCCTAACCCAAAAGTAACCGCTACGGTGAGGCGGTAATCATCGAATTTTTCCTCTTTGAAAAAGTGCTTCGCCGCCGCTAAAGTACCGCTACTCAAAATAATGGCTGCCGTACTTATCCAAAAGGCATTAGGAATCGGAACGAAAAGCCCTTCGTTGTCAAACTTACGTTTCACAAAAACGAACAGCACAAAAAAGAATAACAAACCGCTGCCCAATATGCTCAGGTAAAGCATGAATTGAAGCGGTTCGCGGCGTTTGGTCAGGGAGTTTGACATCGTTTTTGGTTAGTTAGTCAAGTGGTTGGCAAGTAAGCAAGTAATATAGATTAGCACAACAAGCTGAATAACCTTCTGGTTTTGGCTCTTTCGTTTTTCAATCGAATATATTCTCGTAAATTGCTAAATCATTAAGCATAAAATCAATGATTTATCATATTGTTACGCCTGAATATTGGAACGAATTCAATAACCAGGAAATCTATTTTTCAGAAACCTTTGCGAAGGAAAATTTCATTCATTGCTCTACAATTGGGCAGCTTTCGGGCGTTTTAGAGCGTTATTACAGCGGTGCGGGAACGGTGATAAAACTCGAAATTGACGAAGAAAAACTGACCACAAAGCCCATTTACGAAGCCGCACCAAACGGCGAAGATTTTCCGCATATTTACGGAGGAATAAATAAGAGTGCGGTTGTTGGAATTGAAGAATTGAAAGAAGAATCTCTGGGAAATTACAGCATAAAATAAACAGCTGATGGAAGAAACTACGAAGCAACAATGTGCCGAATGCGGAACGGAAATAAAGGGCAGAATTGATAAAAAATTCTGCTCGGATTTGTGCCGAAATGCGTTCAATAATCGGCTCAACAGCGATTCCACGAAAATAGTCAGGAATATAAATAACCAACTCCGCAAAAACCGCCGGATTTTGGAAGCCATGTGCCCTGAAGACACGCACAAAACCCACCGCGACCAGCTGATTCGGAAAGGATTTGACTTCAATCTCATGACTCATCAGCGTACTACGAGAAAAGGTGATACCTACACATTTATTTATGATTACGGCTACTTACCTTTGGGGAATGATTTCTACTTAATCGTAAAAAACGAACAGCGGGAAGCATAATTTGCGAAGGCAACCAGTGAAAAATTACAAAAATTAATGGCAAAGAATAAAACAACATCGGGGCGATTGAACGCTCAAAAGCAAACGGGATTTGGGCGGCGAATTTTTAATTTAGTTCGGAAAGCTATTTACTATTTTCTGATTATTTCTATCGGTTCGGTGGTGTTTTTTAAATTCGTACCAATACCGATAACCATCACGATGATTGACCAAAAAATTGATGCGTTATTTGCCGAAGGAAGTAGCGAATTACATTATAATTGGATTTCGTACGATGAAATGTCAAAAGAGGCTCCAATTGCCCTCGTTGCCGCCGAAGATCAGAAATTTCCCGATCATTTTGGGTTTGATATTGCTGCTATCAAAAAAGCATTTGCGAATAATCAGAAAGGTAAAAAACTAAGGGGCGGAAGTACCATTTCTCAACAAACCGCCAAGAATGTATTTTGTTGGCAATCAAGAGGTTATGTCAGGAAAGCGTTGGAGACTTACTTCACATTTTTAATTGAGGTGATTTGGGGTAAAAAACGTATTTTAGAGGTTTACGCCAATGTCGCCGAAATGGGGAAACTTACTTTCGGCGTTGAAGCCGCTTCGCAGCGTTTTTACGGAAAATCTGCC
>JANQUM010000427.1 GCA_030731175.1 Spirosomataceae bacterium | reverse complement strand
CGGTGCGTAAATCCTGATGTTGATGTAGGAAGTTCTCGTTCATTTCTGACATTCTGACGGCGGGGAAACCTTGATTCACAAACGGCGTATGATCGCCACCTCGCAAGAAGCGGTCGTTCCGGTAAATCATTACTATTTCGAGGTTGTCCACGTAGCGTTCACCGACTTCTTTTACGTAGCGAGCCAACTGCCGCGGAGCACCGTCATTTTCGTAACCAAATCGTCCAACCGCTCCAATTTTTTTGTCGGTTTCAAACGTGGGTAAACCTTCGCTGAAAATTCGCACGCGAGTGTTGTCAATGATATTGGTTTGGTTAGAATTGTTGCTTCCCATGATGTCATTGTTTAGCAACGCCACCAAATTCCATTTTTCGTCGATGGCTTTTTGGGATAAATGCTTTGCTCCAAGCAAACCTTGTTCTTCACCGCTAAAAACGGTGAAAATTATGGTTGCGGGAAATTTAGCTTTTGCCATCACGCGTGCCAGTTCAATCACGGCAACCGTTCCGCTGCCGTCGTCGTTTGCTCCCGGAGCATCGTCAGTGCGGTTCATTACGTCGGTTACCCGACTGTCGATGTGGCCGCTGACCATAAAAATGCGGGTATCAGTCGGGTCAGTGCCTTTGAGCGTTGCCATGACGTTGCCCATTTTTATTTCTTCGTCAATGCGTCTTCCGTCAGGTTCGAGTGTCCATTCGTCAATATTAGCGGTCATGCGTCCGTCAGAACTCTTGGCAAATTCCTGAAATTTACTCAACACCCAACGTCGTGATGCGGCAATTCCACGGTTCGGATTTTCGTCGGTACTTAATGTGCTGCGTGTTCCGAAAGTAACCAATTTTTCAACGTAAGCTTTAAGTGAATCGCCGGAGACTTCATTGACTAACTGCTCGATTTTTACGTCCCGATTTACAATTTTTTGGGCGTTGGCAGTAAAGGCGAACAAGGATATTACGGTGAATAGAAGCGAATATTTTTTCATGTTAGTTTTAGGGTGTGCTTTTGGAGTTCAAAGCTACATTATGTTTTTTATTAGAATAAAGTCCTTTGTCGAATGTCTTTGTTCTTTTGTCTATTAATTCATTGACACACAAAAAGGCGGGAATCTGACAAAGCAGTACTACGTAAAGCATTTGGATAACCTGCGGCGGTTGTCATTTTGATGAAGTCGGTTTTACAGGCGTATTTTACCAATAGCATTTTATCCCATTCGGCGGCGTTTTCATCACCGATGAACGTGTGAATGATATTTCCCTGATACAAAATTTCCGCCCCCGAACTCACAAAAAACGGATAAGCCGCTTTCATATACTCTTTATATAAATCTCCCGAATCTGAAAATTTGAGGAGGTTCAACATTACAACGGGTTGATTTTCGGGGATTCCATCGAGTCTTTCAAACTGCTTTCGGGTGGGGTTGATGTGGGGCATGGGAGTTGATTTTTTAGTGTAGATTTGAGCAACAATTTACAAATTTCATTACAATGACGGCGGCAATTATTGCGTTTTCTTTAACTATTGGGTTCATTTTGCTAATCCGTTATCTACGGAAAAAGAATGAACGCACAACCGCAGCGAGGCTAAAAGAACGGTGGGGCAAAAAGCGAACCGATTACGCAAATTTTGAATTAGTCGGTCTGTACGAAAAGTTTGTCGACCAAGGCGACTCTAAAATCTCCCCCGAAACTTGCAATGACCTTGACTTCGACGAAGTTTTTTCCGCAATTGACCATACAAGTAGCCGGGTAGGTCAGCAGTATCTCTACAACCACATTAGGCAAGGAAAAGCAGATCAAAAATGGTTAACCGAGTTTGAAAAAGTAGTGCAGTTTTTGGATGGTAATATCGAATTGCGATTAAAAGCCGTAACAATCCTCGATAAGCTAAACCACCGAAGCGATTACTATTTTCCGCTTCTTTTTCAAGACGCTCCCATTCAACGAATTAAATACATTTGGGCAATTCAACTGCTCCAAACGTTCACATTTACGTCGTTTGCCTTGTTGTTCATTTACCCGTCGTTTTTCTTTTTATTCTTGCTTTCTGTTACGTTGAGCATTGGCGTGCATTACTGGAATAAGTGGCAAGTTGAGAAATACCAACATATTTTGAAACGCTTCAAAAAGTTTTTCGACACGGCTAAAGAAGTCACCGATATTCAAAAAGAGAACGGGTTTTTCTACGATGAAGCTCAGGAAGAACACGTGTGGAAACTTCGTAAAATAAGTAAAAAACTACGTTTGATAAGTTTTGGGGGAAATCAAGGAAGCGAAGCCGAACAAATCACTGGATTGTTCATCGAACTTTTCAATATTATCACTTTGGCGGAGGTATCGGCGTTTAATCGTTTTTTTGAGCAGTTACCGAGTTTTAAGAAAGATTTCTTTAGCTTATTTGCCAGTATCGGTACTATTGATATTGCCGTTTCGGTAGCTTCTTGGCGGTCTTCTTTACCGACTTATACAACACCAGACTTTTGTGAAAATAAGAAAAGGTTGGCTGTTGAAAATGCAGTTCATCCGTTGGTCAAAAATTGCGTTGCCAATTCGCTTACTTTAGAGAATCAAAGCATGATTTTGACGGGATCAAATATGGCGGGTAAAACAACTTTTATAAGAACCGTCGCTCTAAACGCACTTTTTGCCCAAACTCTTCAAACCGTATTGGCAACAAAATACGTTGCTCCGGTTTTCAAAATCAGTTCTGCAATCCGGTTTCAGGACGATCTTACGGACGGGCAAAGTTATTACCTGCGTGAAGTAGAAGGAATTAAAAAACTTCTCAACGAAGCAGAAAACACTACGCCAACGCTGTTCATTAT
>JANQUM010000426.1 GCA_030731175.1 Spirosomataceae bacterium | reverse complement strand
GATTAATAAATAGC
The DNA here is from genome assembly GCA_030731175.1 of Spirosomataceae bacterium. Classification (GTDB taxonomy): domain Bacteria; phylum Bacteroidota; class Bacteroidia; order Cytophagales; family Spirosomataceae; genus JANQUM01. The sequence continues at coordinate 2,816 of JANQUM010000426.1, read as the reverse complement.
TGATTTTTTCTGAGTGAATTTTCACGCAAACCAGAGCGGCAGACGTAAATATCAAGCAGCCCGTCGGCGTTTATATCCACGAGGCTCACGCCCGTGTTCCACGCTCCGTTTTCGTTTTTTATATTTGCTTTGGCGGTAATATCTTCAAATTCGATTTCGCCTTTGTTTAAATAAAGTGCGTTACCGACCTGATTTCCGGTGAAAAATAAGTCTATCAAGCCGTCATTGTTAAAATCTCCCGCCGCCACGCCGCCGCCGTTGTAAAAATACTCATAGTTCAGTACGTTATCGCTTTGCGTTTCGGTTAGATTATTGGCAAAAGAAATGTTCGTTTCAGAAGCTGGTATTGACACAAAAAGTGTTTTTTCTGTCTTTTTGCAAGACAGAAAAAACGGCAGGATTAGCAATAAAAGCGTTCGCTTTGTCATATTATTTCTGTGGCTTTTGTTTTAAAATATCCGCCAGCCTTTTGGGGTTTGTTTGGTGCGGGTCCTGCTTTCAATGCACGGAGTTACCGGCCCTCTCGAAGCCCCAGGAGGTGTTATAGCCGACCGACCCGGATACCTTTTGGTCAATTGCGAATAGCCCTGCGTATCGGTTTGGCGGTTTATAAACTCGATTCTTTTATCCACTCCGTAAACCGAAAATACCCCCAGAACTTTCTCTTCGGGATTGGTAATGCACCTAATGTTTGGGCTAAGTGGCGTAATTGCGGGAACGTCAAACATGGTCCCGGCGTTTTGGGTGGCATCCTTCAAAATTCGTAGATATTCGTATACTTTTTTAGTGATAGAACGCTGCTCAATTTGCAGGTAGTAATCGGCTGCACCATCGAACGGGACGCGTGAAATTGGGACGTTAGAGATCAGTTGCCCGTTTGATAAATTATCGGCAAAAATATTAAACTGGGCGGGTCTTAAAACGTCAAAGCAATTTTCCGAGCATGGATAATTAATCGGTCGGATAGAATTAGAAAGTTCGTAAATGGGCAGTACGTCCGTATTTGCTCCGCATTCTCCCTTGCTGTAATCATAACCGTTGTTACAACTTGCACAAAAGACCGTACGTGCGTAATGTACCCAATCCCACTGATAATATTGCCCTTCCGTTGGCGAATCCTGAAAGCTCAAAGTTACATCAAAACCCAGTCTTTGTGGGTCGGTTTCGGCAAGATTTGTTTTCACCGAAAAACCGCTTTCAATTGCTTTGATTTCCCGAACTTCGGGCATTTGTTCGGCAGATGACTGAAAACGCTTTCCGTCTTCTAAGGTAATATCTAAGGTGTATTTATTTCCCGAAACCCCAGCGATAACTGCCGATTCATAAACCCCTTTTTCAAGTTCGGGAAAGTCTATTTTAAGCCCTCTATCATCAGTTATATTGACCGTTGCACCACTCACCGGAATTTCATCCGTAACGCCCGTTATATTCGGCGATGCGTAAGATATATATACACGATGCTTCTCTTCGGCATTTGAAAACGAGGCTTCTATCGTGATCAGACTATCAGACGATACTTGTTTAAAATCCTTTATTTCCGTTTGGCACGAAAACAGGAATATCAGCAAAATTAGACCAAACGTTTTCATAGCTTTTTACCGAAATTTGAAATTATAGGTGAGCGATAAAAGCGGCGTGGCAAATACACTCAACGAATAGGCTTGCACGCCCCGCGAACTGTTAAGAAAGAATATAGAATAAACGTTTTTTTGCGAATACAGATTGTAAACCGTAAAAACCCAGCTTCCTTCCCAACGCCGTTCCCGCATACTTGGGTTGTCAATTGTCCAAGACAAATCAAATCGGTGATAAGTCGGGGTACGGTCATTATTCCTATCCACATACAGCGGGTACGATTGCCCATTGAGCAAATAAGTACCCGTTGGCGACGTGAACGGTCGTCCTGAATTGAGGGCAAACACAAAACCAAACGTATTGTGTTTATCGGTTTGCGTACTCAGAATAACGTTCAAACCGTGGGGCTTATCGTAAATTGTAGGATACCACCGGGTGTCAGTATCTGTACTTGTAGCGTACAGGTTTTGCAGCGACCGAGAATAGGTATAACTCAGCCACCCGGTTGTGCTACCTTTCTTTTTTGTAACCATTAATTCAAGACCATACGCACGCCCGGTTCCCGCCAAAAGTTGGGTTTCGATAGTCGGGTTCAACTGCAGATTTGCCCCGGAGGTATAATCCAGTAAGTTTTCCGTTTGACGGAAGTAGGCTTCCGCCGAAAAGCCCCATACGCCGCGTCCCCAATCAAGAAAATAACCAAGCGTGGCAAAGTCACCGGTTTGGGGTTTGATATTATTGTCCGAAAGTTTCCAACGAGCCGTAGGCAGCGGCGTAATGCTGTTGGAAATTAGCTGCAAAAACTGCCCCATTCGGTTGTAACCAAATTTTAGAGAAGAGCGGTTGTTGATTAAATATCTTACGGTTAACCGAGGTTCGATATTCCAGTAAGAAGCGGCACTGCCCGTAATACTTTCAGAATTTAGAAAAGAACCTTCCGAGGGCTGTTCATTTCCCTGATAATTCCGCAGCGTGGTTGGCCCTAAAAAATGGTAGTTCACAACCCGCAATCCGTATTGAATATCAAGGGCGGAATTTACCTTCATCACGTCATCGAAAAAGGCGGAAAACTCTACTCCCTGTTCCTTTTCGATATCTACTGGCAAAATAGCCGAGACGATATTTTGGTTCAGCGTTCCTGGGTTAATGTCGTATCTCGTGACCGCAAAACCTGCGGTAATATCGTGTTTGGCGTTTGGCAAATAATTCAGCAAACCTTTTACGTTACTGTATTGAATATT
>JANQUM010000425.1 GCA_030731175.1 Spirosomataceae bacterium | reverse complement strand
AGCAACGCAGTTTCGCTGAAATCGTTCAACGCTAACTTTGCTCCCAACCTGTTGAATTCAACTGCCAAGGCACGCCCAATTCCTGAACCTGCTCCGGTAATGACCACTACTTTACCTTCAAAATTTTTCATATTTATCTGAATTCCAATCTCGTTTTAAATCTTTTAAAAACTCAACGATTGGTTCATAAACCATCGCAGGGTGAGTTTGAAGCGTAAAGTGATCGCCCGGTACTTCGTGGAATGGCTCTCGCGGCACCCGAACCACCAAATCCGCTTTGGCGTGAATGCGTAAGTCAGGTTTTGCCGTTATTTTTTCGGGAACTGGTGTTAAGATAAGGCGAAGTTGATTGATAATATTTTCTTTATTCCCGTGTATCATGCTGTCAAATATTTCTTCGTACAACTGCCTCGAAGGCTTGCCCTCATAAGCCGTTTTAATCAGATACTTTTTCACGGCATTATTAAAAAGAAAGCCATTCCGCACGAGCCAATAAACGACTTTCCCACTTTTTATCGGTGAATACGGCCTGTCGGTATCCGTCCATGAACCTATTTGCACAATCGAACTTCCCGTAAAATGCTTGATGTGGTAGGCAATCCAACCACCCATCGAATGACCAATTATTACATCATCTTGCGTAATGGCATATTTCTCAACTAAGCTTTCAGCAAAGTTCAACACGTTTAAGTCTTTACGTGGAATATTACCTACCAATTCCCAGACATCGAGGAAGATTTGTTCTCCTGCTATGTGTGGAGCTATTTTGTCAAATATGGCTTCGCTTTCTCCGAAGCCGTGAATGAAGATTATTCTCATATAAAACAGGAGTTAGTTTTTTAGGTAATAGGGCAAGATAAATTGTTCATTTTCGATCATGAAGCAATTCCTTACACTGGTTTACAATTTATCACGGAGACACAGATTGCACGGATTTACACTAAAAAAAAGAACTTAATCCGTGAAAATTCGTATCTCCGTGCCTACGTGGTTATGTTTTTTTAAGTCGAAAATACTGTTGATTATGCTTTGTACTCACGCTCATTCATAAACCAAAATACCATCATTGAGCGGGTCATTTTCAAACATTTTTCGGTCGTAGAAGTAGTTTTGTTCAATTTTCCACGGCTTCTTGTCGCCCATCTTGGGCAGTTTATCAATCACCCGCATGACGTAACCCGGCGTAAAATCTAAGAATGGTTTTAACACTAAATCAGGGTCTTGCAGAATGGGCATGCACTGTTTATAGCCATTTTCTTCCATGTAATTTATAAGCCGACACGTATATTGATTCGTCATGTCACACTTTAGCGTCCACGAGGCGTTTGTGTAACCAAAGGCGTAGGTCATGTTCGGAATACCGTCAAACATAACGCTTTTGTAACAGACTTTTTTGGCAAAATCTACACGTTCTTGATCCACTTCAAAATCAATATTATTGAATAATTGAGCGTTCAGACCCGTTGCCGTTACGATAATATCCGCTTCAAGAATTTCCCCCGAAATTAGCTTAATCCCGTTCTCGGTAAAGCACTCGATGTGGTCGGTTACAATACTCGCTTTTTTCGATTTTATAGCTTCAAAAAGATCGCCGTTTGGCACTAAACAGAGGCGTTCGTCCCACGGATTATAAGTCGGCGTAAAATGTTTATCGATGTCAAACTCTTTCCCCAATTCCTCCACTAATTTTTTACGTAAAACCTTTTTCATCAGTTCAGGAAATTTCCTCGAAAATGCGTAGCTAAAACGTTGAAACAGTATTTTACGGAAACGATTTATCCGATGAGCCATTTTTTTAGGAAGCAGATTATTTATCCAAACGGCCAAATTATCAACGTCGGGTTGAGCAACGACGTACGTTGGGCTGCGTTGTAACATCGTCACGTGAGCCGCTTTTTTGGTCAGGTTCGGAATAAGAGTCACCGCCGTTGCTCCGCTTCCGATTACCACTATTTTTTTGTTGGTGTAATCAAGTGATTCATCCCATCTTTGGGGATGAATGATTGTTCCTTTAAAATTTTCCTTTCCCGAAAAATGGGGCGTATAACCACTTTCGTAATCGTAATAACCCATGCAAAGCGAGAGAAACGAACAGGTAAAAATTACCGGATTTACCGAATCAGGAGTTTGAACAGTTAGCGACCACTTGGCAATCTCAGAAGACCAAGAAGCGTTCAGTAATTTGTGTTCAAATCGAATGTGTTGTTCGATTTCTTCCTCCGCAACGGTTTCTTGCAAATAGTGCATAATGTCCTCGCGGGGAGCAATCACTTTTGGGTTCACCCACGGTTTGAAAGCAAAACCAAAGGTGTACATATCGGAATCTGAACGAATGCCGGGATAGCGAAACAAATCCCACGTTCCGCCAATGCTTTTACGTCCTTCTAAAATGGTGTAAGTCTTATCAGGGCAATCGGCTTGCATATAATGTGCAGCACTTATGCCCGATATTCCCGCCCCAATAATGATGGTATCGAAATGCGTAACGTTCATTTTTTTTACCAGTTTTAGTAATTATTTTATGGCTTTTTAAGGTTGCTGTACACATTTATATCGCCTGCATTTATACACTTTACCTATCGACGATTGAACGAAAATAGTTAATCTATTATATTTCAGCGTGATAATTGGACTTGAAAACTTGTGGTAAACTCCGTTCCTTCTCCTTCCACGCTTTCTACAATAATTTCACCACCATGAGCTTTCACAATATCATAAGCCAAACTCAATCCAAGTCCTGTGCCTTTTCCTGTTTCTTTCGTGGTAAAGAATGGTTGGAAAATTTTATCTTTTATGGAATCTGGGATGCCTGAGCCATTATCTTTTACGGAGAT
>JANQUM010000424.1 GCA_030731175.1 Spirosomataceae bacterium | reverse complement strand
GCCCGGTAGAAACGTGGCCGGATCGTTTGCAGGATTGGCTTATTATCAATAATTTGATGGTTAAATAATATGACGGCGGTCAGTTATTGGAACGATTTTTGCTTACGTTTAAAGCAGCAAAACGGCCTAACCATTTAATAAAAAACGGAGCTAAAGTTTTTAGTTCTAAACCTATAAAAGTACTTTTATAACAGGAAATGTAAACTTGATTCTCTATGAAAAAAATTATTTACTCAATCGGTCTTTGTTTTGCCGTGACTCAGCTCTCTGCCCAGGTGGTTAGCGGTACTGCACTTTTTGTCGGCGAAGGTGCTATCATAACGTTCGAAACGGATGTTGTGAACACAGGCGAAATTACTAATAAAGGCAAAATGTATTTCCGCGAAAACGTGGAAAACAACGGAAACATCGAGTCTTCAGGCTTGGCGATTTTTGACGGCTACAAAAAACAAAAACTTTCAGGAACAGAAACCACAAGGTTTTCAAATATCCGGTTAAGTAATGACCTTGAACTTAATTCACCATTGACAGTTGGTAACGAATTGGCTTTCCGTCGGGGTGTGATTTCAACGGTTAATAACAACGCACTTACCTTTGACGAAACCGCTTTTCACAGTGGAGCTTCTGATTTTTCTCACGTAGCGGGAAATGTTCAGAAACTTCGTGCGGAATCTTTTGAGTTTCCAGTGGGTGACGGCACAAACTACCGTGGTTTTGAAGTACAAGACGCTCGCAGCAAAACGCTTCTTGCGGAATATTTCGCAGTTAACCCAACAGAATTAAGAGCCGAAAAAGCTCAGGGACTTGAAGCAATGAACGAGTACGAATACTGGATGCTTCGCTCAACTGATGCAGACGCTCAGGTGAAAATCAATTTAGCTCCGTCGGTTTACGATTACGGGCAAATTGCTTACCTCAAAAAAGGAACTTGGACGGTCTCTGATGATAATAGCTTATCAGAAGCGATGGGCTTGAATAAAGGAATTATGTTTACGTCTGGTCGTGGGCGGTTGATTCAGAAGGAAATTGGCGTTTGGCCAAATCCGACGCAAGGTGAATTTAACCTGAAACTAACGGGTATGAGCCCTGACACAGAAGCAGTAGTCGAAGTAGTAAATCAAGACGGGCGTACAATAATGCACCTAAAAGGGTCAGTTCGTGATCTTCGCAACGTGTATCAGCTTCCGCAAAATCTGCCAACAACTCAGCTAACTATTAGAGTAGTTGCTGGTGACGAAGTCATGACGCAAAGTCTGGTTTTGAATCGTTGATTCCAGGAAAATAGTTTTATCCAAAAAGACCGTTCTGCAAAGAGCGGTCTTTTTGCTTTTAAAGTACTTGCCGTAAGTTATAGAATCGTACCTTTGCAGCAATAAAAGTAGAAGTTGAGATGTTACGAACCGCCGGAGTTTTCGCCCTTCCAATAATTGTATTTTTCTTAGCCAAGCCTTTGGGGTTTGAGCACCTTATTCACCCACAAAAATGGATAATGCTCGCTTTCTTCGGGGCAATGTCTTACCTCACTTATACACTCACAACTATCGGATTACGGAACAATCAAGAGAAATTTATCGAATTATATTTCGTCTCGTTCTCAATTCGCCTTGTTTTGATGTTAGTTTTTATTGGAACAATGCTACTTGTAGGCTCAGAAAAGCCATACTTGTTCGTAATCAACTTTTTTGTACTTTATTTACTTTTTACAGTGTTTGAAATAATTAATATCCTTCGTAAATTGCGGCGTTTTTCAAAAGAGGGGTCGGAAGGCTCATTATCCAATAATGAATAGTATGTTAAAAAAGCTTTTTATAACAAGTTTATTATCAATTGCTTTAATAAATAGCCTGACCGCTCAGGATCACGCAGATCACGGTCACGAAGCGGGCGAAGCCACACACGCAGAGCATGCGGGAGGCGAAGAAGAGAAGTTCAGCATGGACAAGATGATCATGCACCACATATTAGACGAGCACGGCTGGGAATTTGCCCACGGCTTCAAACTTCCTTTACCCGTAATTCTATATACTCCTGACCGTAGTTTAGAGGTATTTTCTTCTGCAAAATTAGACGACGGACAGACCTATAACGGCTACCAAAATCAGCACGAACACATTGTGCGGGTTGATGCCGCCGGAAACGTGGACGAAAGCATTCACCCAATTGATTTTTCTATAACGAAAAACGTTGCCTCAATGCTTTTGAGTGCCTTTTTGTTAATAGTAATATTTGTTTCAGTAGCCAGAGGTTACAAAAAGAACGCCGGGAAAGCCCCAAGTGGCATCCAATCTTTCTTTGAGCCAGTTATTACCGCAATCAAAGACGATGTAATCAAAGCAAACATTGGCCCGAAATACGAGAAATATTTGCCTTACTTGCTTACGTTATTTTTCTTCATTTTAATTAATAATATTTTAGGTTTGACGCCGGGTGCGGCTAACCTTACCGGAAATATCGCAATAACGCTTACGCTCGCTTTATTCACATTCATTATTGTGCATTTCAGTGCAAATAAAAACTACTGGATGCACATCGTAGCTCCTCCCGGTGTACCGGGTTGGTTATTACCTTTATTTTTCATTATTGAAGTAATCGGTGTTTTCATGAAACCCGCATCGCTCACCATTCGTTTGTTTGCAAACATCACGGGCGGTCACATCATTATTTTGAGTTTTATCGGCTTAATTTTCATGTTCGAGAGTTTCGCGGTTGGTGGTGCAGTTTGGTTAATCGGTTCATTTATGACAATGATTGAAATCTTGGTTGCGTTCATTCAGGCGTACATTTTCACCTTGCTGACTTCCATGTACATTGGTTCGGCGGTTGAAGAGCACCACGCACATTGATTTTTAGGAG
>JANQUM010000423.1:1783-2866 GCA_030731175.1 Spirosomataceae bacterium | reverse complement strand
TCCATGTCAACTGCAAGTATCAATCAATTTAGTCCGCCGTTTTGGCCAGTTAACGGACATATTCAAACCATTTACCCGAGTCTTTTTCGTAAAGTTGCGGTTGATTATCACCGCGAACGCATCGAAACTCCTGACGGTGATTTCCTTGATTTAGATTGGGCTTACGCTTCCCGAAATCAGGCAAAGAAATCTAAGAAACTGATGGTTGTAACGCACGGTTTGGAAGGCGACTCGACCCGCCATTACGTAACCGGCATGGTCAAAAAATTTACTGATAACGGTTATGATGGTTTGGGCTGGAACTGCCGGAGTTGCGGCGGAGAGATTAATCGTTTGCCCCGTTTTTATCACCACGGCGACGCCGACGATTTACGTTATGTAGTAGATTACGCCATAAAAGAGTTTGGTTACGAAGAAATTGTGGTGGCTGGATACAGCATGGGTGGTAGCTTGACTTTACGTTTTTTGGGTGAAAAACCTGAGCTTGTGCCGCCACAAGTAAAAGCAGGAATTGCGGCTTCTGTTCCGTTAGATTTGCCTACTTCGGTAATTGAATTGTATAAAAAAGGGAAGCGTTTTTACATGAAACGCTTCATTGATAAACTCGGCGTAAAAATCGAGAAAAAATCAAAAATGTATCCTGAAAATGAATTATTAAGTGTTGAGGGTTACGATAAAATAAAGAATTTTCATCAGTTTGATGGTCGGTACACGGCTCCTTTGCACGGTTTTTCGGGTGCGGATCAATTTTACGAATTTGCGAGTGCAAAGCCTTTGTTGAAAAATATCGAACGCCCAACTTTGATAGTTCAGGCACTGAATGACCCTTTCCTATCGCCGCCGTGCTTTGATTTGGGCGAAGCCATAACTAACGAAAACCTGAAATTAGAAATCACCGAAAAGGGTGGACACGTTGGATTTATTCAAGCGGGAAGTAAAGAGAATTTCGTGGAAAAGCGAGCGTGGGAATTTGTGAATTAAGTTACAGAATTTACTTCTCTTATCTCCAATCTCACTCCTCCAATCTATCATGTCAAAGCACAAATCTCGTAAATAATTCTTCCAAAACTTCTTCGGGGTTAT
>JANQUM010000423.1:620-1773 GCA_030731175.1 Spirosomataceae bacterium | reverse complement strand
GCGTTTTTGAACTTTGAATTATTGTACTGCGGGAAGCAGATAACCACCTAAACCTCGAAGAAATCTCAAATTTCCCGATTGTTCCGCCGTTTGGTTCGCCTTCACAAATGGCTTTCCACGCCTCGGTGTATTTTGTAACTAATTCAATATCAGTGCTTTCTGAAAAGTGCTGAATACGCTTTTTATCAATATTGAATCGAATACCGAGGTATTTCTTTTGCTTTGAGAAAAGGATAACTCCAATGTTCAGAAATTCTTCCCGTTCCACTTTTGGTACCAGCCTGATTACGGCGTATTCGTACGTAACTTTATCTTGCATTGGTTGCCTCTTGGGTTAACGTTTCGATATTGCTCAACTTGGCAGAAAGAAACCGCACGTACGCATTTCTCATTTCTGTGGGTGTAAATGGGTTTCCTGCTTCCGTCAACCAGTCTTCGGGAATTACAGACGCAACCTCCCGAAAAAAATCTTCGTTCAAAAGTTGCTTAATTTCCTCTTTTGCTTCGGTTAAATTTGCTGCTCTTTCAAGTAAAACGTGGTCTCTGACGGCGGGAAATGTGCGGGAAAGATGCGATTCCCAGTTTTCCCAATTGTGGTGAAAATACAAACTTGCCCCGTGGTCAATGAGCCACAATTCCTTGTGCCAATTCAGTAAATTTGTGTTTTTTGCCGTGCGGTCAATATTAGTAATAATGCTATCAAGTAAAACCACTTTTGAAGCAGAAAGCGAATCCGCAACGGAAACGAGCGGGTCGTAAGTAATTGCTCCAGAAAGAAAGTGCAGCCCGAGATTCAACCCAACGCTGAATTTTAATAAATCCTGAATTTCTTCGTCCGGTTCGGTTTTGCTGAACGAGTCGTCGAGGTGCATGAATACTAATTCGGGTACCTTTAAGCCAATTTTCTGAGCTAATAATCCGCCGATGAGTTCTGCAATTAGGGCTCGTTTCCCTTGTCCCGCTCCCCGAAATTTTATTACATACAGAAAGCCGTCGTCTGCCTGCACAATGGCGGGTAAAGAGCCGCCTTCCCGCAGCGGCTGCACGTATTGCGTTACGTTTACGGTTCTGATTTCAAGTTTATTCATGGCTATTTTTTACAAATATCATGCAGTGTTGCCACGGCAAATTACCGATGTTTTTTTGAAGTATA
>JANQUM010000423.1:0-610 GCA_030731175.1 Spirosomataceae bacterium | reverse complement strand
CGTTTACAGTCCTTATTTCAAGATTGTTCATCATTTTATTTTTTCACAAAAATAATGAAGTGTTGACACGGCAAAACATCGAAGTTTTTTTGCAGTTTGAAACCAGCGGCGTTCATTTCTGAAATTGCCTGTCTTTCGGTCATTTTGTGCAATCTTTTTATCGGCACGTTACGGTCTTCACCCCGGTATTCAATCAAAAAAATTTGTCCGTTTGGGCGGAGGGCTTTTTTCATGGAAGCCACCATTTCTACCGGAAAATCAAATTCGTGGTAAACGTCCACCATTAATATTTTATCCACCGAATTTTCGGGTAAATTAACGCTTTTCGTCGAGCCTTTTACGAGCGAAATATTCTGAGCATTTTCGTCTTTTTTACGGGATTTCATTGCCGCCAGCATTTCATCCTGAATATCAACGCCGTAAACCGTACCTTTTTTGGCGAGTGCCGCCATTTTGAAAACGTGGTAACCCGACCCCGCCCCAATATCGGCAATGTCGTCATCGGATTGAATATCCATGTTTTTGATGAGCTTTGAAGTGTTTTCTTCCTCTTCTCGCTCCGATCTTTCGAGCCAGCCAATTCCCTGAAAACCCATAACGTGGGCAATTT